>JARXKO010000210.1 GCA_030271595.1 Pseudomonadota bacterium
TGCATGCCGATCGAGGTGATGGCCGCCCGCGGCCCCGAAACCCTGCGCTTCGGCCCGATGAAGGGCGTCGGGCTCGACGACCCCAGGACCGGGCGCTGGCCCTATGCCGTGGTCCAGCTGCGCCAGGACAATAAGCTCGGCACCTTGTGGAACATGGTCGGCTTCCAGACCAAGTTGAAGCACGGCGAGCAGGTCCGCATCTTTCGCACCATTCCCGGTCTCGAAAAGGCCGAATTCGCCCGGCTCGGCGGAATCCACCGCAATAGTTTCATCAAGTCGCCCAAGCTGTTGGACAGCGAACTTCGCTTGAAATCGAAACCGAATATCCGCTTCGCCGGGCAGATCACAGGCTGCGAGGGCTATGTCGAAAGCGCCGCCATCGGCCTGATCGCCGCGCGTTTCGCGGTCGCCGAGGCGCAACGTCGTATCCTGCCCGCGCCGCCACCCGAAACCGCGCTCGGCGCGCTCCTTTCCCACATCACCGGCGGCGCCGATGCGGCAAGCTACCAGCCGATGAACGTCAATTTCGGGCTGATGCCGCCACTCGACGGGCCGCGCTCGAAAAAGGGCGACCGCAAGAAGCTCTACACCGCCCGGGCCCGCGCCGCGCTCGCCTGCTGGCTCGAGGAAACCGCGCTCCAGCCGGCCTGAATCACGGGTCCGCTCAGTCCAGGACCGGGTAGAAGATGACCATGAAGGCCAGCGACAGGCCAAGTAGGGCCAGCGGACACAGAATCTGGGCGAAGCGATTGCGCGTGACCAGCGCCAGGACCGTCGGCACGATCATCAGCCCGACCAGGGTATTTTCCGCTCCCCACGCGGCCACGCCCTCGTGGGTGGCATCGATATTGGCGGCGAAACTGACCAGCACGAGGACGAGCAAGGCGCCGATATAGGTTCGCCCCTCGCGCTCGTGAAACGCGGTCATGTCATAGGTTTCGCCCTCCTCGAAATCAGGCGAGACCAACGCGCAGGCGAAATACAGCATGATCACCACCGCGAACAGCATGAACACGGTCGGCAGGTCGATCGACTCCTTGGCCCGGAAATCGAACAGGCTCAGCCAGTTGCCGAGCAGCAGCATCAGCGCCGTCGCCATCCATAAGGCGTGCGGCCAGGAGAAGATCAACGTCCGCCGGTGACGGATCATCCGAGTCGCGGCGAACAGCAAATGGGTCAGCGCCAGCGCGAAGGCGAAGGAGAAGAACAGGATCAGGAATTCGAACGATTTCATGTTTGCGCCCCCGCCGAGCGGGTGAGGCTAGCAGCCGCCCCGGCCGGCGCAACCACGGGCCCGCTCAGTCGCAGGCACAAGCTGCGGTCGGCGCCTTGGGCTTGGGCGCGGTGGCTGCATATTCGGCGCGGGTCAGCGCGTCATTATGATCGGCGTCGGCGCTCTTGAACTTGGTGATCGTCTTCACCGCCCATTCCTCGAAGCTCAAGTGACCGTCATGGTTGAGGTCGAGCTTGGCATAAGGTTTGCGCCGCGGCTCGACCAGTTCGGCCAGAGTCACCGACCCGTCCTTGTTCTTGTCGGCCCGGTCGAACCTCTTCTGCTCCTTGTCCTTGGGGTCGGCCGACGGCGCCCCGGGAATGCGCTTGAGGTTGATCCCGGCGGCCTGCGCCAGGCGCGCCTCGGGTGCCGACGGCAATCCCAACGAGCCCGCGGCGCGCGACTGCCACAGCAGGAAGGCGCCGGTCATGAGCAGGAAGCAGGCCGCGGCCCCGGCGAGAAATCGCACCATGGGACAGTCTCCACAACAGGAGATTCGGCGCGGTCATGCTCCATGCTGGAGCCCCCACTGTCAACCTACAGCCGCCCGCTAAGCCGGTGACGAAGCAAAGTGAGCGCCCGGCCCGGCGTTCCTTCGGGCTCGATCGCCGGCCACCGGCCAAGGTCGCGCAGCGCCAGCGCAGCGAGCATCGACAAGGGCCGCAGCGGCCGGGCGAAGCGCTTGCCCGCGACCGCCTTGGAGAAATGGCGGGCTCGGTCGATCATGAGGGCGCGCGACTGCGCGTCGCTGCAATGGCGGGCGGCGTCGACCAGCGCCCACAGGCCCCCCGCCGCCTGGATTTGCTCGTCGCTCCGGTCGAGCAGCCGGGCGCCGAGCCCGAACAGCCGCATCCCCCGGAACCACGTCGCTTCGGCGCTGAGTTCGGGCCACGGGAACGGCTCGAGCAAATGCGCCCAGCCGACCTCGAGCCCGGCCAGATCGGCGCCGGATATGCCCGCCGGCAACAGCAGCCGTGCCGCCTCGGCCAGCCGCGGCTCGGCCGGAACCGCGCCCTGGTCGAGTTCGTCCAGCCGCTCGCGCCACCACGCCAGGCGGATTCGTCCGACCATCGCGTCGCTGGTCGATCGCAGCACGTCGCCGAGCGCGTCATTGACCGCGAATAAGGCGGCGAACGCCGGCCGCTTTTCAGCGGGTACGTAAAGCTGAACGAGGTTGAGATCCGCCGTCATGCCGGGCTTGACCCGGCATCCGCCTGCCTTGTCCGGCTGCCAAAGAGGCAGGCGGACCCCGGCTCGAGGCCGGGGTGACGAATCACCGGTAACACACCGCCTTCGCCGCCTCGACCACCTGGGCGGCCTTGATCAGCGCCAGCTTCTCCAAATTCGCGGCATAGGGCAAAGGCACGTCGGCGTCGGTCACCCGCATCACCGGCGCATCGAGGTCGTCGAACCCGTCCTCCATGCAAATCGCCATGATCTCGGAGGAGATCGAGCACACCGGCCAGCCTTCCTCGACCACCACCAGCCGGTTGGTCTTCTTGAGGCTAGTCAGCACCGCGCCTTTGTCGAGCGGGCGCAGCGTGCGCAAATCGATGACTTCGGCGTCGATGCCCTCGGCTTCGAGTTCCTTGGCGGCCTCGAGCGCCACCCCGACCCCGATCGAGTAGCTGACCAGGGTCACGTCCTTGCCCGGCCGCACCACCCGCGCCTTGCCGATCGGAAGCACGTAATTCTCGATCTCGGGAACATCGAAATGCTGGCCGTAGAGCAATTCGTTCTCGAGGAAGACGACCGGGTCCTCGGTGCGGATCGCAGCCTTGAGCAAACCCTTGGCGTCGGCCGCGCTATAGGGCGCGATGACGATCAGGCCGGGCACGCTGGCGTACCACGG
>JARXKO010000211.1 GCA_030271595.1 Pseudomonadota bacterium
AAGGGGAATCCAGCGGCCGCCGAGGGAGCCGGGCAACAGAATCCCTCGGACTTTTGCAAATCTTGGCGCAGGGCGGCGGTTATACAAGCCCGCCGCTTCGCGAACTCATATCTTTCCACCCGCTCATCGCCGCGGTTTTGCGCGGGCGCGCTTTCGGGCTTAGGCTCCGCGCCATATCCGAGAGGGGACTTTTGCGATGATCCGTTCGCTGACCGCTGCCTTGCTACTGGGCACCGCTACATTTGCCGCGACCGCTGCGACCGCCGCGCCGGCGACCAAGGAACAACTGATGGTCGCCCCGGCGGGCGCTCGCCATTATGTCATCGTGTCGAGCGCCGGCAAACACGGCGATGTGTGGTCGTGGACGCTGCCCGACGGCCGAATCGCCTATCGCATGTCGCTATCGATGCGCGGCTGGATCACCGAGAATGACGAGACCCTGACGCTTGGGTCGGATGGCCGGCCGGTGGCGATGGCCATTCGCGGCTTCACCGACAGCGGCGACGCGACCGAGGATTTCAAGGTCGATGCCGCGGGCAATGCCAGTTGGAAGACGGCGGTCGACCAGGGGGCGGGGCTATTCGGAGCGAAGCGCTATTCGAGCTATGGTGGTCCGTGGCTTGGCGGCGAAAAGGACATCGAAGCGCTCGCCGCGGCCGGGGACAAGGGCATCGACCTGCTCCCGAGCGGTCACGCCACGCTGAAATTCGTCCAGTCGACAACGATCGCTGGGCCGGACGGTCCGAAACCGGTCAAGCTTGCCTTTGTCAGCGGTTTTGGCTTCGCGCCGTCCCCCGTTTGGCTCGATGCCGACAATCATTTCTTCGCCAATGCCGGGGTCGTGTCGCTGATCCCCGAAGGCTATGAACAGGCCGGACCCGCGCTCAAGGTCATCCAGGACAAAGCGACCGCGGCGATGGTCCGCGATGTGGCCCACCGCTTCCTCGCCCCCGCCAACCGCACGCCGACCCTGATCGATCACGTCAAGCTATTCGATTCGATCGGCGGGCGCTACCTGGCCAACCGCGCCGTGCTGGTGTCGCGCGGCAAGGTTGTGCGTGTGGGCGCCGGCGGATCGATCAAGGCTCGGGCCGGGACGACAGTGATCGACGGCACCGGCAAGACCTTGCTTCCGGGCCTGTGGGACTCGCACCAGCATGTCGGCGACGACTGGAACCTGCTCCAGAACGTCGCCACTGGAATGACCAATTACCGCAGCCCGGGGTCGATGATCGACGAAGCGCTGAGTATCTACAAGCGCCGCGCTGCGGGCGATTTGCTCGCTCCCGACGGCAAGATATCGGTCATCATCGACCGCAAAGATCCGCTCGCGGCGCAGGGCGCGCTGACCGTCAACAGCGAAGCCGAAACCATCGCCGCGGTCGACAAGATCAAGGCCGCCGGCCTGTGGGGCGCGAAATTCTATACCTCGATGAAGCCGGCCTGGATCAAGCCCGGCGCGGCCGAGGCGCACCGGCTCGGCCTCCACGTCCACGGCCATGTGCCCGCGGGCATGCGGCCGCTCGACGCCGTTCGCGCCGGCTATGACGAGGTCACCCACATCAATTTCATCATGATGCAGGCGATGCCGCAGGATGTGGTCGACAAGTCCAATACCGCAGCGCGGATCGAGGGGCCGGCCAAATATGGCAAGGACGTCGATCTTGATTCCCCGGCGATGACCGCATTCTATGCCGAATTGTCGAAGCGCGGCACGATCGTCGATCCCACGCTGACGGTGTGGGAACCGCTGATGACATCGGACGGCAGCGCCGTTCCGCCCGAATATTCGCCCTACGTCGGGATCGTCCCGCCGGCGATCGAACGCGGCTTCAAGATCGCCGGTTACCCGCTGTTCGACGGCGTCACTCGCGACGATTTCCGCAAGAGCTTCGCCAAGATGGTCGGGCTGGTCGGCAAGCTTCACCAGGCGGGCGTACGGATTGTCGCGGGCACCGATGGTTCGGGCCTCGAACTGGTGCGCGAACTCGAACTCTATCAGCAGGCCGGACTGACCAACGCCGAGGCGCTGCAGACCGCGACCATCGTCCCGGCGCGGATGACCGGGATGGCCAACCGGGTTGGGTCGATCGCGGCCGGAAAGACCGCCGATCTGATCCTGGTCGATGGCGACGTGTCGAACGACCTCGGCAATTTGCGTCACGTCGAAACGGTGTTCGAGGACGGCTATCGCCTCGACGCCGCGGCGCTGCGCAGCGCGAGCGGGATCAGCGGGATGCCCAAGTAGCGCAACGGCCGCCGCTTAGGCTTGTCGCGAATTCCGGTCCGCAGATCGGTCTCGCTCGGACCAGCCGCCGGTCCGTTTCGATTGAAAGCGGTGGCGGCACTGCTTACTTCCCGTCAGGCATGGGCGGATCGCCCAGACATGAGGGGATTGCACATGAACCGTTTTCATCGCCTGGGCCTGATCGCCCCGATTGCCGCTGTCAGTTTGTCGAGCTGCGGCCTCAACAGCGTTCCGACGTCCGAGGAGCAGGTCAATGCCGCCTGGGGCAATCTCCAGAGCGAATATCAGCGCCGCGCCGACCTCGTCCCCAACCTCGTCAATACGGTCAAGGGCTATGCCCAGCAGGAAAAAAGCGTGCTGGTCGAAGTCACCCAGGCGCGGGCCAAGGCGACCAGTATCCAGCTCAGCGGCGCCGACCTCAGCGATCCGGCCAAGGTCCAGGCTTTCGCCAATGCGCAAGGGCAGCTGGGCGGTTCGCTCGGGCGCCTGCTGGCGACGATCGAGGCTTACCCCAACCTCAAGTCGAACGAGAATTTCCTGACTCTGCAGAGCCAGCTCGAGGGCACCGAGAATGAAATCCGCGTCGCCCGCCGCGACTATAACGAGGCGGTGCGCAGCTATAACACCCGCATTCGCACCTTCCCCGACGCGATCGGCGCCAAGATCTTCTACGGCGCCAAGCCCAAGGTGCCGTTCGAAGCCGCGGCCGGGTCCGATGCCGCGCCCAAGGTCGATTTCAACACCGCGGGTTGAGGGTGAGCAACACCCGTCATCGCGAGGAGCGCAGCAACGTGGCGATCCACAAGAAGATGCTGGAATGCTTCGCTGCGCTCGCAATGACGGTCCTGCTGTTGGTCGCGACCCCGGCGTTCG
>JARXKO010000012.1 GCA_030271595.1 Pseudomonadota bacterium
GGCGATATCCTCGGGGCGCTGGACGAACGACAGCGCGATCCAGTCGGCCTTTTGCTCGAGCGCGAAGGCAAGGTCGCTGCGGTCCTTTTCGGTCAGCGCCGGGATCGGCAGAACGACGTCGGGCACGTTGACGCCCTTGTGATCGCTGATGGTTCCGCCGACCACCACTTCGGTCAGGATCCGCTCGGCATTTGCCTCGACCACCTTGAGCCGCAGCTTGCCGTCATTGATGAGCAGATTGGCGCCCGCCTTCACCGCCGCGAATATTTCCGGATGGGGCAAATTGGCCCGGGTCGAATCGCCCGGCGTGCTATCGCGGTCGAAGCTATAAGGCTGTCCGGCGACGAGTTCGGCCGAGCCGCCGGCGAACGGACCAACCCGGAGCTTGGGCCCCTGGAGATCGAACAGGATCGTCGTCGGGCGGCGGAATTCCTCCTCGAAGCCGCGGATGGTTTCGACCAGCGCGACTTTGTCCTTCTGAGTGCCGTGGCTCATGTTGATCCGGAAAGCGTCGGCGCCGGCTTCGATCAGCGCGCGGATCATCGCCGGGTCGCTCGACGCCGGGCCGAGGGTGGCGAGAATCTTCACCTTGCGCGTGCGCGGCGCCAGCGAGTCGCCCAATTCAGTTCCTTGCTTGGCCATCACCATCCGCCTTAGCCGTTCACAATGACGGTTCAACCCGCTTGAGGCGCGCTTCGACCTCGCCTAGGACGCCGCTTCAACCGATAAGCAAGCGGAGTTTCAACAGACATGGCGGACGGAACCGTCGCGGCCGACCAGCTGCGGCTATTCATCGAGCGGATCGAGCGCTTGGAAGAAGAGAAAAAGGGCATCGCCGACGATATTCGCGACGTCTATGCCGAGGCCAAGGCCAATGGCTATGACAGCAAGATCATGCGCATGATCGTCCGCCTGCGGAAGATGGAAACCCATACCCGCCAGGAGCAAGACGCGCTGCTCGACACCTATCGCTCGGCGCTTGGCCTGGCCTAAGGACCGGACATGGCGGGACATTCCAAATACAAGAACATCATGTATCGCAAGGGCGCTCAGGATAAGAAGCGCTCGACGATGTTTTCCAAGCTCAGCCGCGAAATCACCGTGGCCGCGAAAATGGGCCTGCCCGACCCGGAAATGAACGCCCGGCTGCGTGCCGCGGTGCTCGCCGCCAAGGCCCAGTCGGTGCCCAAGGAGAATATCCAGCGCTCGATCGACAAGGCCAGCGCCTCCGACGCCGAGAATTACGAGGAGATTCGCTACGAGGGCTTTGGCCCGGGCGGAGTGTCGCTGATCGTCGAGGCCTTGAGCGACAACCGCAACCGCACCGCCACCAACGTCCGCACCGCGTTCAGCAAGAACGGCGGCAACCTCGGCGCGAGCGGCAGCGTCAGCCACGGCTTCGAGCGCATGGGCCTGATCGAATATGGCGCCAAGGCGGGCGACGGCGACACGGTCATCGAGGCCGCGATCGAGGCCGGCGCCGACGATGTCGAAAGCGACGATGGCGGCCACCAGATCTGGACCGGAGTCGACGGAATGCACGATGTCGCCAAGGCGCTCGAAGCTGCGTTGGGCGAAGCCGATGCGGTCAAGCTGGCGTGGCGGCCCAGCACCAGCGTCGCGGTGTCCGGCGATGATGTGGCGACCCTGATGAAGCTGGTCGAAGCGCTTGAAGACGACGACGACGTCCAGACGGTATGGGGCAATTACGACATTTCCGACGAGGAACTGGAGAAATTAGGCTGACCGCCCGCCCGTGATCATTCTCGGCCTCGACCCCGGTCTTGGGACTACCGGCTGGGGACTGATCCGCGCCGAGGGCAATCGCTTGTCGCACCTCGCCAACGGCCAGCTGAAGACCGACAGCAAGGAGCCGCTGCCCAGGCGCCTGGCGCACCTCGCGAGCCAGCTCGAGGCGGTACTCGCCGACAATCGACCCGACGCCGCGGCGGTCGAAGAAGTGTTCGTCAACAAAAACCCGCAATCGACCCTGAAGCTTGGCCAGGCGCGCGGGGTGGCGCTGATGCTCGCCGCGCGTTCGGGGTTGGAAGTCGGCGAATATGCCGCTCGGCTGGTCAAGAAAGCGGTGGTCGGCAACGGCAATGCCGAAAAAGCGCAGGTCCACGCGATGGTCGCGCGATTGCTTCCGGGGGTGGCGATCGCCGGTCCCGACGCCGCCGACGCGCTTGCGGTGGCGATCACCCATGCGCATCATTTGGCGAGCCAGAGAAGCGGCTTGCGTTAGTTGCAGCCTTCCAACATCGTTCGTCCCGAGCGAAGTCGAGGGGCGCATCCGCCATGCTGGAATTCTGGGCATACATGCTGCGCTGCGCGGACGGCTCATACTACACAGGCCATACGGACTGTCTGGAATTGCGATTGGCGCAGCACCGCGCCGGATTGGGCAGCGACTGGACGAAGCGCCGCCTGCCAGTCGAACTCGTCTGGCAGCAATCATTCGCGACCCGCGAGGAAGCAAAGGCTGCAGAGTTTCAAATCAAACCCTGGTCCCGCCCGAAGAAGGAAGCCCTGATCGCTTCCGACTGGGCCTCCCTTTCCTATTTCGCGAAACCGCCGAGTGAACGCCCCTCGACTTCGCTCGGGACGAACGGGTCGGGACTGTCGCAACCAGATCGGAACGAATAGGGTCGCGCCATGATCGCTCGACTAACCGGAACCATCGCCGAGCTTGGCGCCGACAGCGTTACCATCGACGTCGCCGGGGTCGGCTATGCCGTGCAGTGCTCGGCGCGGACGCTCGATGCCTTGGGCGGGGTTGGGAGCGAAGCGTTGATCCTGACCGAATTGCAGGTGCGCGAGGATGCGTGGACTCTGTTCGGTTTCGGCAGTCCGGTCGAGCGCGACAGCTTTCGCGCTTTGACCTCGGTCCAGGGGGTTGGCGGGCGGCTGGCGCTGGCGATCCTCTCGACCCTCTCGCCGGACGAACTGGCGAGCGCCATCGCCCATGGCGACAAGGCGATGATCGGCCGCGCCAGCGGGGTTGGCCCAAAGCTTGCGATGCGCATCGCCAATGAGTTGCAGGGCAAGCTTGCGCCGGGCCTCGCCGGAAGCGTTGCCGCCCCGCGCGCCGGCGCCGCGCATGATGCCCTTTCCGCCCTCGCCAACCTCGGCTTCAAGCCCGCCGAAGCGAGCGCCGCGGTCAATGCGGCGCATGACGAACTCGGCGACGGCGCGACGCTCGACGCGCTCGTCCGACTGGCGCTGCGCAAGGCGTCCAAGTAGGCATTGGCGAATGGCCACTGACCCCGCCCGCATCACCACCCCCGAGCGCACGGCCGAGGATGCCGACCTCGCGCTGCGTCCGAAAAGCCTGGACGAGTTTATCGGCCAGCAGGCGGCGTGCGACAATCTGCGGGTGTTCGTCAACGCCGCCAAGGGCCGCGGCGAAGCGCTCGACCATGTCCTGCTCCACGGTCCGCCGGGGCTGGGCAAGACCACGCTCGCGGGCATTTTGGCGCGCGAAATGGGGGTCGGTTTTCGTGCCACCTCGGGTCCGGTCATCGCCAAGTCGGGCGACCTTGCGGCGCTGCTGACCAACCTCGAGGACGGCGACGTTTTGTTTATCGACGAGATTCACCGCCTCGCTCCCGCGGTCGAGGAGGTGCTGTATCCGGCGATGGAGGACCGCGCGCTCGACCTGATGATCGGCGAGGGGCCGTCGGCGCGATCGGTGCGCATCGATTTGCCGCGCTTCACCCTGATCGGCGCGACCACCCGTCAGGGCTTGCTGACGACCCCGCTGCGCGATCGCTTCGGGATTCCGGTGCGGCTCAATTTCTATACCGTCGAGGAGCTTGAGCTGGTGGTCCGGCGCGCCGCCCGCTTGCTCGGCGCCGAGCTGACCGAAGGTGGCGCGCGCGAAATCGCCCGCCGCAGCCGGGGCACGCCGCGGATCGCCGGCCGGCTGCTCCGCCGGGTGCGCGATTTCGCCCATGCCGCGGGCGGCAATGCAGTGTCCGCGGAACTTGCCGATCAGGCGCTGTCGCGGCTCGAGATCGACGCGCTCGGCCTGGACGCCATGGACCGCCGCTACCTGACCATGATCGCCGACTTGTATGGCGGCGGTCCGGTCGGGGTCGAAACCCTTGCGGCGGGCCTGAGCGAACCGCGCGACACGATCGAGGACGTGATCGAGCCGTTCCTCATTCAGCTTGGCCTCATCGCCCGCACCGCACGGGGACGCTGCCTCAACGGCCGCGGCTATGCCCATCTCGGCCTGCCGCAGCCGTCGGGGAGCCAAAGCGGATTGTTCGACAGCGGAGCGACTTCGACGTGATTGTCCATCGATTGCTGGCGTTGGTCGCGGTGATCGCCGCGGGCCTTTCCGCACCAGCCACCGCTGCCCAGCCAGCGTCATCGCCCTACGCCGCCGACAGCAAGTGGCTGTGCCTGCCCGGCCGGGCCGACCCTTGCTCGACCCCGATCGCGACCACCGAACTTGGCGCCAATGGCTACGGTGCAAGGGTGAACACAAAACCGGCGGCAAACCCCGCGGTCGATTGCTTTTACGTCTATCCCACCGTTTCGAACGACGAGGGCATGAACAGCGATTTCGTGCCCGGCCGCGAAGAAAAAGCCATCGCCGAGGAGCAGTTGGCGCGCTTCGCCAGCGTCTGCCGGCCGTTCGCACCGCTCTATCGCCAGATGACGGTCGCGGCAGTCGCCGCTTTTGCCACCGGCGCCGACATCAAGCAGCCGGCGATGATCGCTTATGGCGACGTCGCGGCGGCCTTTCGCGACTTTGTCAGGCGCGGCAACGGCCGTCCCTTCGTGCTCATCGGCCATAGCCAGGGCAGTTTGATGCTGCAGATGCTGATCGCCCGCGCAATCGAGGGCGATCCGGTTTTGGCCAAACGCCTGCTGCTGGCGATCATTCCGGGGTACAATGTGCTGGTGCCGCAGGGCCGGCTGGTCGGCGGGACGTTCAAATCGACGCCCCTGTGCAGTGCTCCCGGCCAGATCCATTGCATCATCAGCTGGACCAGTTTTCGCGACCGGAACGCGCCCCCGCCCGGCGCTATCTTCGGTTATGCCGACAAGCCCGGGATGACCGTCGGCTGCGTCAATCCGGCGCGCTGGGGAGCGAAGGACTGGGAGCCGCTCGACAGCGACTGGTACACCCGCTCGGCGATGGCGGTGCCCGGCGGACCGATCAGCTGGTCAAGCCAGGGCTCTGCGCCAACGCCGTACGTTCACACGTCAGGGCTCGCTTCCGGCCGCTGCATCAACGACGGCGCGCGCGGTTACCTCTCGATCCGCACCAACGCCGACCCCAAGGACAAGCGCACCGACCGCATCGGCGGTGAAGTCGGGCTGTTCGGGATGTTCCTTCCCGGCTGGGGCATGCACCTCGCCGACATCGCGGTCGCCCAGGGCGATCTGGTGCGCGAGGTCGGCATGCTGCGCCCGGCCGCTCGCAATCGCCGCCAATGACACAGAGCGGCCTCGACCAGCCGTATCGCGGCGGTTTCGTCGCTGCCGAGCACCATTTCGCCCTGACCGTCTATTTCGAGGATACCGATGCCTACGGCATCGTCTATTACGCCAATTATCTGAAATTCATGGAGCGCGCGCGGTCGGATATGTTGAGAGCTTGCGGGATCGATCAGGAAGCGGAGCTTGCCCGCAGCGGCAGTGCCTATGCGGTGGTCGAGGCGCATTTGCGCTACCGCCGGCCAGCCAAATTGGGCGACGATTTGAGGATTCTCAGCACAATCCGCGACGTGCGTGCCTCGTCGGTCCAGATTGAGCAGCGAGTCCTGCGCGGTGACGAACTGTTGAACGACGGGCGCATCACCGCCGCGTTCCTCGACCGCGACGGACGCCCTCGACGCCATCCCAAGGAGTGGCTCGACAAGTTCATGGCATTGGGGGCGGCGACGTGAGGCGGGCCCCTCTGGCGCTTGCGGCGCTCGGCATGGCCGCCGCCGCGCCCGCGTTGGCCGATCCCGCGGCGACGGTCATCGCGGTGCCGCCGCTGAGCACCCCCACGGACACCAAGGTCGAAGGCGGGGGAACGACGCTCGGCATCGCCTGGCAGGCGACCCAATTGATCGCGACCGACCTCCGCGCCACCTCCGAGCTGTATCCGGTCGGGCCGGACCAGAAGGATTTCTATTCCTATCCCGAAGTGACGGCACCGGGCTTTCAGCGCTGGCGGGCAAAGGGGGTCAAGGCGCTGATCACCGGCTTCGTCGAGGCCCGCTCCGACGGGCGGCTGACGGTCGGCTGCTACGTCTATGACGTCGACAAGGGCCGCGAACTCGGCCGCAAGGGCTTTGTCGTGTCGCCCGGCGACTGGCGGCGAGCGGCGCACAAATGCTCGGGCCTCGCCTATAGCGCGGTCACCGGAGCACCCGACATTTTCGATACCCGCATCGCTTATGTCGCCGAATCGGGCAGCGGTGCCGCGCGGACCAAGAAAATCGCGCTGATCGACAGCGACGGCAATAATCAGGCGACTCTGACCAAGGGCGACAGTTTCGTCATCACCCCGCGCCTGTCGCCGGGCGCGCAGACCATCGCCTTCACCAGTTTTTCGGGCGGAACTCCGCATGTCGAGCTGATCAACGTCGACAGCGGTGAGCGGCGGCCGTTGCTGTCGGGCAATGGGATGACCTTTTCGCCCAGCTTTTCGGCCGACGGCAAGCGCATCGCTTTTGCCATGATGCAGGGCATCAACAGCGACATTTACGTGATCGGCACGGCCGGCGGCGCGCCGCGGCGGCTGACCACGGCGCCGGGCATCGACGCGACGCCGAGCTTTTCCCCCGACGGCACCAGGATCGTGTTCGAAAGCGACCGTTCGGGCAGCCCGCAGCTGTACATTATGAACGCCGACGGCAGCGACCAGCGCCGCCTGAGCTTTGGCAGCGGCTGGTATTCAGCGCCCGAATGGAGCCCCAACGGGCAGTGGATCGCCTTCACCAGACGGACATTGGAAGGACGCCGGGTCGGGGTCATCAAGGCCGACGGGACGGCGGAGAAAATTCTTACCCGCGGCACCGCCGACGAAGGCGCCCGCTGGGCCCCGAGCAGCCGCGAACTGGTGTTCCAGCGGAGCGATGCAAGCGGCCGCCAGGCGCTGTACCGGGTAACCCTCGACGGTGAGGAGCCGCGAGTCGTCGCCACCGCCCAGGACGGCTCTGACCCTGACTGGTCGGGAGTGGTCGATTGATCCGCGCCCGCCACCTCATTGCCGCCGGTGTCGCGGCCGCGGCGGCGATTGCGCCGGCCGCCGGCCAATTCCGCCGGATGCCGCCCCAGGTTCAGCCCAAACTGGTCGGGATCGACGCACTGCGCGCCGAATTCTTCGCCCAGTCGGGCGGCGACACGGTCTATTTCGGGGGCAGCAGCGTGATTTTGGGGGCGCCGGCCAAAGCGATCTTGATGGCCCAGGCGCGCTGGCTCCGCCGCCATCCGGAAATCGTGGTCAGCATCGAGGGCCATGCCGAGGCCGCCGACACCCGCGACCACGCGCTCGCGATCGGCGCCCGCAGGGCCGAGGAAGTGCGCGATTTTTTGATTTTGTTCGGGGTCCCAGCGGCGCAAATGACCGCGACCAGCTGGGGAAAAGAGCGAGTCGCGGTGGCCGGCAATAGCGAAGCGGCGTTCGCGGCCAATCGCCGGGTTCAGACCGTCCTGGTTCGCTAGTTCGGGCGCTGGAGCGTCAGGCGGCGCGGCGCTGAAGGCCGCTGCCCGCCAGCCACGAACGCGCCTGGCGCTGGGCCTCGGCGATTTCGCGCGCGGTCATTTCGACCGCAATCTCGGCCCTGCATTCCTGGCTTCGGGCGCTGCCCGACAAAGCCGCGAGGTTGAACCATTTGTGGGCTTCGACGAGGTCCACCGGAGCGCCCCCGCGGCCGGTCGAATAGGTTATTCCAAGCTCGAACAAGGCGTCGAGATCGCCGCGTTCGGCATCGGCGATCCGGCTCCGGATCAGGAACTCGGCGCCCTTTTCGCTGATTGCACCCATGACATTTCCCCTGCTGTTGGGTGCAGATTGTCGGGCGAATCCGAATAAATGGTTAACGCCGACATTACCGTGGCCGTTCGACCGCCACATTGTCGATCAGCCGGGTGGACCCGATCGTCGCCGCGGCGAGCAGCCGCATGGTGCCGAGCGGCGCATCGAGCGGATCGAGGGTGAGGGCATCGACCAGCGCCAAATAGTCGATTTTGAGGAAACCGGCCTCGACCAGCTTGAGCTTGGCCGCGGCCAGGGTCCGCGCGACGTCCGCGCCAGTGCCGATTGCATCGCGCGCCCAGATCAAAGTCTGCGGCAGCGCGATCGCCTGACCGCGTTCGACGGCGGACAGATAGGCATTGCGCGACGACAGCGCGAGACCGTCGCGGTCGCGGACGGTTTCGACCCCGACGATCGACACCGGCAGTCCGAGATCGACGGCCATGTGGCGGATCACCGCCAGTTGCTGGAAATCCTTTTCGCCGAACAGCGCCACATCGGGTGCAACCGCGATCAGCAATTTGGCGACCACCGTCGCGACTCCATCGAAATGGCCGGGCCGGGCCTCGCCTTCCCAGCGATCCGCAACGCCCTTGACGCTGACCATGGTGGCAAAGCCGGCCGGGTAAATGTCCTCGACCGCTGGCAGCCACAGCAAGTCGCACTCCGCCGCTCCGAGCAGGCGCGCATCGTCGGCCTCGCGGCGCGGATAGCGGCCGAGATCCTCGTTGGCGCCAAATTGAAGCGGATTGACGAAAATCGTCGCGGCCACCGCGTCGGCGCGCTTCCTGGCCTCGGCGATCAGCTTGAGATGGCCGGCGTGAAGCGCGCCCATGGTCGGGACCAGCGCCACCGTGCCGCCGCGCATCGGGGCCAGCGCTTGCGCCAATTGTTCACGGCTACGAACGGTTTGCACGCCTCGGGACCCTCGGATAGAGCAGCACAGGACGGCGCTTGTCTTGGCGCCGGGGGATTAGGTCAAGGGGCGTGACAGGCTTGAGCAAGCCGCATTTCATCATCTTCGCGAATGAAAAGGGCGGCACCGGCAAGTCGACCACCGCGGTCCACACCGCGGTCGCGCTCGCTGCTTCGGGCCACCGGGTCGGCGCGCTCGATCTCGACAGCCGCCAGCGGACCATGACCCGGTATCTGGAGAATCGAGCCGCGACGATCACTCGGCTTGGGGTCGACCTGCCCCAGGCGCAGTATGAAGTGCTCGATGAACTGAGCGAGAGCGCGCTCAACGCGGCGCTCGATCGCCTTTCCGCCGATGCAGACGTGATCGTCGTCGATACGCCGGGCCGCGACGATCCCGTCGCCCGCGCCGCGATCCTCAGGGCCGACACGCTGGTGACGCCGATGAACGACAGTTTCGTCGACCTCGACCTTATCGGCCAGGTCGACCCCGACAGCTTCAAGATTACCAAGCCGAGCTTCTACGCCGAGCTCATCTGGAACAGCCGGACCGAGCGCGCCAAGGCGAGCGGCAAGAGCGTCGACTGGGTCGTCCTGCGCAACCGCCTCCAGCATATCGATTCGCACAATTTGCGGCGGGTCGGCGCGGCGCTCGACGAGCTTGCCCGGCGGGTCGGCTTCCGGGTCATCCCGGGGTTGGGCGAACGGGTCATCTACCGCGAATTGTTTCCCAAGGGGCTGACCCTGCTAGACCTGCAGCAATTGGGCGAGGTCGGGCTGGGCCACATCACCGCCCGCCAGGAATTGCGCGAGATGATCGCCGGGCTCGGGGTGCCTGGCGCCGGGGAGGCGGAGCAAAAGGTCGCATAAGTCTCCGTCCGTCATGCTGAACTTGATTCAGCATCCATTCTTGTGAAGCACAGTGCGGGCTCCACAATGGACCCTGAAACAAGTTCAGGGTGACAAATGCCTTGAACTGCCGCCAGCTTTGGAGTGTTCGCTCTCTTCATGACCCACGATTTCGACCCCTCGATCCTGCGCGAATATGATGTCCGCGGGATAGTCGGCGACACGCTCACCGCCGCCGACGCGCGGGCGCTCGGGCGTAGCTATGGCGCGCTTGCGGTCACGGAGGGCGCGCGGCGGATTGCGGTCGGGCGCGACGGGCGCAGCCATTCGCCCGAGCTCGAGGCGGCGCTGATCGACGGGCTGACGCGAAGCGGCCTTGATGTCGTGCGCATCGGCATGGGACCAAGCCCGATGCTCTATTTCGCCGCCGCCACCCTGGGAGTCGACGGCGGAATCCAGGTCACCGGCAGCCACAATCCGGCCGATTACAACGGCTTCAAGATGCTGCTCAATGGCCGCTCGGTGTTCGGCGAGGAAATCCAGGCGCTCGGCCGCCGCGCCGCTGACGGAGACTGGACCGACGGCGCGGGCACGGTCGACGATGCCGATGTGCTGGGTGCCTATGTCGACCGGCTGGTCGAGGACTTCCAGGGCGGGACGTTCCGCATCGGCTGGGACGCCGGCAATGGCGCCGCCGGCCCCGCGCTCGAGCAACTAATAAAACGGCTGCCGGGCGAACATCAGGCGATTTTCACCGACGTCGACGGTGCCTTCCCCAACCACCACCCCGACCCCACGGTCGAGGCCAATCTGGCCGATCTGAAAGCGCTGGTGGCGGATCAGAAACTCGATTTCGGGATCGCCTTCGACGGCGACGGCGACCGCATTGGCGCGGTCGATGGCCTCGGCCGGGTGATCTGGGGC
Organism: Pseudomonadota bacterium; assembly: GCA_030271595.1. Lineage (GTDB taxonomy): Bacteria > Pseudomonadota > Alphaproteobacteria > Sphingomonadales > Sphingomonadaceae > Sphingomicrobium. Next base: position 10,676 of record JARXKO010000012.1, read on the forward strand.
GACCAGTTGCTTGCCATTCTCGCCCGGCCGGTGCTCGAGGCCGAGCCCGGCGCGACCATCATCGCCGATGTGAAAGCCAGCCAGGTGCTGTTCGACGCCGTCGCCGCGCTCGGCGGCAAGCCGCTGATGTGGAAGACCGGCCACAGCCTGATCAAGTCGAAGATGAAGGAAACCGGCGCCCCGCTGGCGGGTGAGATGAGCGGCCACATCTTTTTCAAGCACCGCTGGTACGGCTTTGACGACGCGCTGTACGCCGCGGTGCGGCTGATCGAGGCGGTCGCGAGTTCGGGCAAGAGCCTGACGCAGATCATGGACGATATGCCCAAGTCGGTCGCCACCCCCGAACTGCGCTTCCCGGTCGACGCCGCGCGCAAGTTCCTGGTGGTCGACGAGGTGCGGGAGCGGCTCGGCGCGGCCGGCGCGAAGGTCGACGCCACCGACGGAGTCCGGGTCAGCACTGCCGACGGCTGGTGGCTTCTCAGGGCATCGAACACGCAGGACGTGCTGGTCGCGCGGGCCGAGGCAAACAGCCAGGATGGTCTCGACCGGCTCGTCGCCGACATCGATTCTCAGCTCGCCAGCTCTGGTGTCTTGCGGGCAACAGTGAGTCACTGAAATATCGCAGTCATGCGAAAGTCGCTGTTCTGAAAGCCGATTTGCCATAGCCTCCACGGTGCAACATGAGTCGCGGGGTGGGACATGACCTCTGTGCTGAAGATGCTGAAGCCTGGAATTGCAGTCGCGCTTGGCGCGATGATACTGGCGGGGTTGGCGATCGCGGTGAAGCGGGCGGCCGATTTCGACGTCGATCTCGACTTCGACTGGGACGATTTGCCGGCCTGACCGGGCCTAATCGTCCTCATCCTCATAGCCGATTAGATTGAGTTCGCGCGCCTTGATCTGGTGGGTCATGCACCAGTGTTTGAGCGCCTCCTCGCGGCCGTGGGTGATCCACACTTCGGTCGGTGCGACGTCGCGGATGGTCTGGGTCAATTCGTCCCAATCGGCATGATCGGAGATGATCAATGGCAGTTCGACGTTGCGCTGGCGGGCGCGCTGGCGGATCCGCATCCAGCCCGAGGCCATGGCCGTCACCGGATCGGGCAGCCGCCGCGACCAGCGGTCGTTGAGCGCGCCCGGCGGGCAGATGACGATGCGGCCTTTGAGCTCATCCTTGGCAACGCCTGTCGCCGGCCGTAATTCGCCGAGCGAGACTCCAAGCGCCTCGTAGAGTTGGCACAATCGTTCCATCGCGCCGTGATAATAAATCGGGTCGTCATGGCCGCGCCCGCGCAGTTCGGCGATGACCCGCTGCGCCTTGCCCAGCGCATAAGCGCCGACCAGCACGCAGCGTTCAGGGTCGCTGTGCAAGCGGTGGAGCAGGCGGTCGATCTCACCGCCGGTGTCGGGGTGGCGGAAGACCGGCAGGCCGAAGGTCGCTTCGGTGATGAAGATGTCGCACGGCGTGACCACGAACGGGGCGCAGGTCGGGTCCGGGCGGCGCTTGTAATCGCCCGACACGACCATCCGCTCGCCCCGGTAGTCGAGGATGATTTGCGCCGAGCCAAGCACATGGCCGGCGGGGACGAAGCCAATTTCGACCTCGCCGACCTTGACGCTTTCGCCATAAGCCACCGCATGGCCTTGCTGCTCACCATAGCGAACGCCCATGATCGCCAGCGTTTCGGCGGTTGCCCACACCTCGCCGTGGCCGCCGCGGGCGTGATCGGCATGACCGTGCGTGACGAGCGCGCGCGCCTGCGGCTGCGACGGGTCGACCCAGGCGTCGGCCGGCCGTACGTAAATCCCCTCGGGGTGGGGCTCGATCCAGGAACCCAGGCGGGCCATTGGGAGCTATAGCAAGCGAGCGGGCATCCGGTTCCCGCGGGCAGGAGTGATTTGGGTGAGCGGCAATGCGTGGATGTGTATCGACCTGCTGGCGCCAGTACTGCTGCTGGTGGCGTTGATCGCGCTCATCGCCACGGCGAAGGCCGATCCGGCGCGCGCGCTGCACCGCGATTCGAGTCCGAAGAAGCCGCGGCGATCGAGCCGCCGCAGCCGCCGCGCCGACTGATTCCGTGGCCCTGCCGGTCGTCGTCGGCCAATGGTTCGAGGCCAAGGGCTGGACTCCGCGCCGCCACCAGCTGGAAATGCTCGCGACCGCCAGGCGGGGCGAGAGTGCCTTGCTGGTCGCGGCGACCGGCGCGGGCAAGACGCTGGCCGGGTTCCTGCCGACGATTTGCGAGCTTGCCGAGACCCCCGCCGAAGGCCTTCACACGCTGTACGTGTCGCCGCTGAAGGCGCTCGCGGTCGACGTCCAGCGCAACCTTGTCGGCCCGGCGGAGGAGATGGGGCTCCCGATCCGCATCGAGACCCGCACCGGCGACACGCCCTCTGACCGCAAGGCGCGCCAGCGAGCGCGTCCGCCGCACATCCTGTTGACCACGCCCGAAAGTTTGAGCCTGCTCCTCAGCTATCCCGACAGCGGCGACATGTTCGCCAGTTTGCGGACCATCGTGGTCGATGAAATCCATGCTTTCGCCAAGGAAAAGCGCGGCGATCTGCTGAGCCTTGCACTGGCCCGGCTAAACGCACTCCGGCCGGGCCTTCGCCGGATCGGCCTCAGCGCGACGATCGCCGATCCCGACGCCTATCGCGCCTGGCTCGCGCCCGCCGGCGATATTGATTCGATCACCCTGGTTCAGGGCGATCCGGGGGCCGAGCCCGACCTTTCAATTCTTATCCCCGAAAACAAGATTCCCTGGGGCGGGCATAGCGGGCGGCACGCGGCGCGCGAAGTGATGGAGCTGATCGGGCAGCACAAGACGACGTTGGTCTTCTGCAACACGCGCAGCCTCGCCGAGCTGATTTTCCAGGACTTGTGGGCGGTCAATGACGAGGGCCTGCCGATCGGCATCCACCACGGCAGCCTGGCGGTCGAGGCGCGGCGCAAGGTCGAAGGGGCGATGGCGGCGGGCAAGCTGCGCGCCTTGGTCGCCACCGCAAGCCTCGACCTTGGCATCGACTGGGGCGACATCGATCTCGTCGTCCAGATGGGCGCGCCCAAGGGCAGCTCGCGTTTGTTGCAGCGGATCGGCCGCGCCAACCACCGCCTCGACGAGCCGTCGAAGGGCATGATCGTGCCCGGCAACCGCTTCGAATATCTTGAGTCGCGGGCGGCGCTCGACGCGATCGACGATGGCGAGCTCGACCCCGAAACCTTCCGCCCCGGAGCGCTCGATGTACTTGCCCAGCACATCCTTGGAATCGCCTGCGCGGCGCCGTTCGAGGAACAGGCGCTGCTCGCCGAAATCCAGTCGGCCGCGCCTTATTCGGGATTGAAGCCCGAGACGTTCGCCGAAATTCTCGATTTCATTGCCACCGGCGGGTACTCGCTCAAGGCCTATGACCGGTTCCGCCGGCTGGTCCGCGACAAGGACGGGTCGTGGCGCATCGCGCGGCCCGCGGTGGCGCTTCAGCATCGCCTCAATGCCGGGGTGATCGTCGAGCGGCCCTTGCTCGAGGTGCGCTTCAAGAACGGGCGCAAGCTCGGCACGATCGAGGAGGGCTTCGGATCGACCCTGGCGCCGGGCGACCATTTCTTCTTTTCCGGGCTCAGCCTCGAGGTCGAGCGAATCAAGGACTGCGAGGTGACCGTCCGCGCCTCGTCGAAACCGGCGCGGATCGTGACCTACGGCGGGCAGCGGATGAGCATGTCGACCCACCTCGCCAACCGCGTGAGGCACATGCTGTGCGACCGCAACGACTGGCACCGCTTTCCCGACGACGTCAGCGAATGGCTTGAAATCCAGAGCGAGCGATCGGTCCTGCCCGAGCCCCATCAGTTGCTGGTCGAAACCTTCGCCCATCACGGCCAGCATTTCATGGTCGCCTACAGCTTCGAAGGCTGGAACGCGCACCAGTCGCTGGGCATGCTGATCACCCGGCGGATGGAAACGGCCGGGCTCAAGCCGATGGGCTTCGTCGCCAATGATTATGGACTCGCCTGCTACGGGCTTGAGCCGATCACCGATCCCGGGGCCTTGTTTTCGCCCGACATCCTCGAGCGCGAATTCATCGATTGGGTCGAAAACAGCTATTTGCTCAAGACCGCGTTCCGCGAGGTCGCGGTGATCGGCGGGCTGGTCGAGCGCCAGCATCCGGGCAAGCGCAAGACCGGCCGGCAGGTCAGTTTCTCGACCGACCTCATCTACGACGTGCTGCGCAAATACGAGCCCGAACATTTGCTGTTGCGCGCGGCGTGGGACGATGCCCGCGGGCGGATGACCGAGCTTGGCCGGCTGGTCCGGCTGGTCGACCGGGCGTCGGCGACCATGGTCCATGTCGAAACGGGCCGGATCACGCCGATGGCGGTACCGCTGATGGTCATCGTCGGGCGCGAGGCGCTGCCGCCCGGGGCCGAGGCCGACGATACCCTGCTGAGCCAGGCCGAGGAATTGGCGCAGGCGGCGATGCGCCTGGATTGAAACGGCAATCGACAGGTTCGGCACAATGAGTCATCATGCGGGGATGCGCGCGATGATCATCCTTGCTTGCGGAGCGGCGTTGTCGGGCTGCGCATCGACCATCGCCAGCACCGTGGTCGGTATCGTAACCTTGCCGGTCAAGGTCGCCTCGGCCGCGGTCGACGCAGCAACCACCAGCCAGGCCGAGGCCGATCGGAATGCGGGGCGCAAATTGCGACTGGAGCAGGAACGCGCGGGCAAGGAGCTGCGGCTGGCGCAGCGGCGCTGCCGCGACGGCAAGCCGCTGGCGAGCGACAATTGCGCGGCCCTGCAGCAGCGTTAAGTGCGCTACTTTCTCGATACCGAATATAATGGCTGGGGCGGCGCGCTGATCAGCCTCGCGCTTGTCCCCGACGAGGGCGAGGAGCTGTATCTGACGCTCGCGGTCGAGGTTCCGCTGGTGCCGTGGGTCGAGCGCCACGTCATGCCGTATATCGATACCGTGCCCCAGGGCATGGTGTCACCGCGCCTGAGCCGCCTCGATGCAGCGCACATGGTCGCCCATTATTTGTCGGGCGATCCCGACCCGCTGATCGTCGCCGACTGGCCCGAGGACATCGCCCAGCTGAGCATGCTTCTGGTTACCGGCAATGGCGACATGGTGGCGGTGCCGCGGCTGAACTTCCTGATGCGCCCGATCCCCGGCTTCAGCACCGCGGCCAACAGCAAGGTGCCGCACAACGCGCTGCACGATGCGCGCTCGCTGCGCGATCACATCCTCGGCCATGAATGAGGCCGGCTAGGCGGCTTCGGCGGCAGCCCTGAGCGGGGCCTTTTCGCCGCTGCTGTCGATCCAGGTGAGATCGCCAAGCTCGAGCGGCCGGCCGTCGTGCGACATCAGGCAGATCTTGCGCACCGGACGGCCATCGCGCTTGTCGGCGAGCAGGACCTTGGGCGTACCGTGGCCCCATTCCTCGCCCCACTGACGCATGCTAACGAACACCGGCAGCAATCCTTCGCCTTTGGCGGTTAGCGAATAAACAACCTTGCGCCGGTCGGAGGGATCGGCGGCGCGGGCCATGATTCCGCCGGCGACCAATTTGGCGAGTCGGTCGGACAGGATATTGCGCGCGATTCCCAGGCCGGCCTGGAATTCTTCGAAATGCTTGAGCCCGTTGAGCGCCCCGCGAAGGATCAGAAAGGCCCATTTTTCGCCGATGAGCTCGACCGCGGCTGGAATTGGGCAGGACAGTATAGCTGCCTGAAAATCATGCATTTCCGACGACTCACGCCCGCCTGACATCACTAATTCTCCCCTAGCTTATCGATAAATCACAACCCTCCGGCAAAATATAGTTGCGAATCG
>JARXKO010000212.1 GCA_030271595.1 Pseudomonadota bacterium
TCGAGCAATTGCCCGGGTTCAAGTCGGGCGACATCGCCGCCTTCGCCATCACCGGTCCGTCGGGCGAGGAAACACCGGCGGTGCTGGTCCATTGCCGGGTCAGCGACCCCGCCGAGCGCGGCCGTCTGCGCGACGACATCAAGGAACGGGTGCGCGCGATCACCGGCATTTCCCCCGTGGTCGAGCTGATCCCGCCGCGCAGCCTGCCGCGCACCAGCTCGGGCAAGCTCAGCCGGGTCAAGGCCCGCAACCTCTATCTGAGCGGCGAAATCGTCCCCTTCGACATCGCCGCCTGATCCGCGCCGCCAAGCTCCGCATAGGCGGCCGGGCGGCGGCGGCGCAGCAAGGCCGACAGGGTCGAACGGATGCTGTCGAGCAACGCCGGGACCGCAACATCGCCGGGGTGGCAGGCGACCCGCACGGTCCGTTGCAGCAATAGCCGGCGGGCGAGCGCTGCGACCATCAGTGACGAACGGATCCGCGCCGGTGAGCGGCTTGCCCAGGTGATCACCGGACCCCTCAGGACGACCTTTCCGTCACTCGGCCGCCACACCTTGAAATGGTCCTCGGCGAGCGCGAACCCGGAGTCGCGGATCGCTTCCAGGGCACCGTCGCCATAGAGCCAGGCCGGGGCGATGAAGCCCGCCACCGGGCGCCCGATGACATCCTCGACAAGCGCCCGGCCGGCCGCGATCCGGCGTTCGGCCTCGCCTCGCCCGAGGCCGAGGAATTCGCCTTCCCCGGCGGTCATTCGCGCCGCCTTGGCGCGCGCCAGTCCGCCGTGGTGGACGCTGTCGTCGCGGTGGGTGAAGCCATGGAGGAAGATTTCGATCCCCTGGTCGGACCAGTACCGGAGCCGCGCCGCGAACGGGGTGCCAGAGCGCAATGGCGCGCTGCCCCAATGTTCGGGCACGACCAGCATCGCCAGCCGGCCGCCGACTTCGGGAGCGGCAAGATCGAGCAATCGGTCGACCTGCGGTTCGAACGCCGGGGCGACGTCGTGGATCGAAAAAAGAAGCCGCCCGTCTGCCATTGGTTCAGACTTGGTCGTCTATCCCCGGCCTTGCAAGTCGCGGGACTTGCGCCGAGAGGTCGCTTTCGCGGAGGTTTTGAATGCGGATCGTCGACGTCTGCGCCTTTTACACGCCGTCCGGCGGCGGGGTGAAGACCTACATTGACAACAAGATGCGTGCCGCGCCGAGCAGCGGGCACGAACTCATCGTCCTTGCCCCGGGCGAGCAGGACTCGGTCGTTGCAATGGACAATGGATCGCTGCTCCATACGCTTGCGGCGCCGACCATGCCGCTCGATCGCCGCTATCATTATTTCGACGACGAGCCGGCGCTTCACCGGGCGCTCGACCAATGGCGGCCAGATCATGTCGAGGTCTCCTCGCCATGGTCGAGCGCGACCATGGTCGGGCGCTGGCAAGGACCGGCGACGCGGTCGCTGGTGATGCATTCCGATCCCTTGTCGGCTTATGCCTATCGCTGGTTCGAAGCGATCGCCGCGCCGGCCCAGGTCGATCGCTGGTTCGTCTGGTTCTGGCGCCACCTGCGCGGTCTCGACCGGATGTTCGACGTCGTCGTCAGCGCCAGCGAGGGCCTGAGCAAGCGCCTGGTCGACAATGGCCTGCACAAGGTCCGCACGGTACCGATGGGCGTCGAGCCCGGCATCTTCTCGCCCGCGCTGCGTGACTTGGCGCTGAGGGCCAGATGGCTCGACCAGCTCGGCCTGTCCGAAGACGGCACCTTGTTGCTTTCGGTCGGCCGTTTCGCCGCCGAAAAGCGCTGGCCGATGGTGCTTCGCGCCGCCGGCCGCGCCGGCACCGCCGCGCCGATCGGCCTGGCGTTGATTGGCGCCGGACAGCATGAGCCGCGCCTGAAACGGCTCGCGCACCGCTTCCCCCACGTCGCGGTGGCCCCGCCGATTACCGATCGCTCGGCAATGGCGCGACTGATGGCCAGCGCCGACGCCTTGGTCCACGGCTGCGAGTCCGAGACCTTCTGCATGGTCGCCAGCGAAGCCCGGGCGAGCGGGTTGCCGCTGATCGTGCCCGACCGCGGCGGCGCCGCCGACCAGCTTCGCCCCGGCGACGTCGGCGAGCATTATGCATCGGGCGACCGCGCCGCTCTGATCGACGCGATTGGCCGCTTTGAGATGAAACGCGGCAAGCCCGGCGCAGCGCCCGGCCACCTCCGCTCACGGCCGGTGCGGACCATGGACCAGCATTTCGCCGAGCTGTTCGGGCTTTACCTGCTCGGCCTGCCGTTGCTCGATTATCTGTCCGACCTGGTGAACTGAGACTGGCCGCAATGGCGATTGGGGCAATGCGTCGAAGTCGCGCCTATCTGGCGGTGGCGCTGGCGGGGCTGATCGTTGCCGCGCCGCTTGCGGGCGAGCCGCAGCAGGCGGTCCAGCCGGGCGGCGACATTCCCGCCAAGCTCCCGCCTTCGGTGGCCATTCCGGTGCCCGCTGGCGCGGATTTCCAAAGCGCCTTCAAGGCGCCGCGCGGGTCGCCAGAATTCGTCCGCCGGGAAGCGATGATCCCGATGCGCGACGGGACCAGATTATTCGCGGTGGTCATCCTTCCGCGCCACGCCCGCAACGCCCCGATCATGCTCGACCGGACGCCCTACTCGGCGGACAAGGCGACCACCCGCGGCGGCGGCGGCCCGTGGCCCGAAAGCATCCTCACTTCCGCTTATGCCGAGCTTGTCCGCGCCGGCTATATCCTCGTCATCGAGGATGTCCGCGGCAAATACAGGTCGCAAGGCGACTACGTCATGAACCGGCCGCTCGCGGGGCCCCTCAACGCCACCGGGATCGACCATTCGACCGACGCCTGGGACACCATCGACTGGCTCGTCAAGCACACCCCCGAGAGCAATGGCCGGGTCGGCACCATTGGCACCAGTTACGACGGCTTCACCGCGCTGATGAGCCTGATCAATCCGCATCCTGCGCTCAAGGCCTCGGTCCCGATCAACCCGATGGTCGATGTGTGGAAGGGCGACGACTGGTTCCACAACGGCGCCTTCCGC
>JARXKO010000213.1 GCA_030271595.1 Pseudomonadota bacterium
GTCGCCTGGGCGAGGATCGCGGCGGTCTCGACCATTTCGACCATGAAGGTCGATCGGCCGCGGGCGAGGTTGTCCGACGCCCCGACCCGGCTGAACAGGCGGTCGACAATACCCACTTTGGCCCGCGTTGCGGGAACATAGCTGCCGGTCTGGGCAAGGACCGCGATCAGTGCCGCCTGTCTCAGGAAGGTCGACTTGCCGCCCATGTTGGGGCCGGTGACCAGCCACAGCCGGTCGCTCGGGCCCAGGCTCAAGTCGTTGGCGATGAAGCGTTCTCCCGACCCGCTGAGCGCGCGTTCGACGACCGGGTGGCGGCCTTCGTCGATCTCCAGGCAGGGTGCATCGTCGAGCGCCGGCCGGCACCAGCCGCCCTCGACCGCGCGCTCGGCGTGGCTCGCGGCGACGTCGATCCGGGCGATGGCTTCGGCGCTGGCGGTGATTCGCGCCGCGGCCTCGATGCAGGCCGCGCCCAGCTCCTCGGCATGGGCGGCTTCGGCGGCGAGGGCATGGCCACCGGCCTCGACCACCCGGCTCGCTTCTTCGTGAAGCTCGGGCGAATTGAAGCGCACGACGCCGGCAAGTGTCTGGCGGTGGGTGAAGCCGCTGTCGGCGCCCATCAAGGCGTCGCCGTGCCGCGCCGAAACTTCGACGTGATAGCCGAGGACTGCATTGTGGCGGATCTTGAGGCTTCCGATCCCGGTCGCGCCGCGGTAGCGGTTCTCGAGGTCGGCGATCGCCCGCCGCCCGTTCGAAGCGGCATCGCGCAAGGCGTCGAGCGCGGCATCATAGTCAGCCGCGATATAGCCGCCCTTGGATGCGTCGAGAGGCGGCGATTCGACCAGTGCGCGGGTCAGTTGATCGATCAGCGCGGCGTGGCCCCCTAGCCGCGGCAGAAGCCCGTCGAGCAGCGGCGGACGGTCGCTGTCGGCCTCGAGTTCATCCTTGAGTCCCGCAACCGCGCTTAGCCCGTCGCGCAACTGAGCAAGGTCGCGCGGGCTTCCGCGCCCCGCCACCAGCCGGGCAAGCGCGCGTGGAAAATCGGGCATCGCCTTCAGCGCCGCGCGCAGACGGGCGCGGCGCGAACCATGACCGTGCAGCCAGGCGACCAAAGCCAGCCGCTCCTCGATATGGCCGCGATTGGTCAGCGGCGCGGCCAGGTCTTCGGCCAGCAGGCGGCGCCCGGCGGCGCTCTGGCAGCGGTCGATCTCGCCGAGCAAGCTCCCGGCGACACCGCCGCCGCTCGACCGGGTCAGCTCGAGGCTTTCGCGGGTGGCCGCATCGATCGCCATATGCGCCGAACGGGCGATCCGCCGCGGTGCCTCGAGCAAGATGGCGCCGCCCTTCTGAGTCGCCTCGAGATAGGCGAGCAGCCCACCTGCCGCCGCCAGTTCCGCCCGGCCCGGCGCGCCCAATCCATCGAGCGTCGCCAGGCCGAAGCGGGCCTTCAACGCCTGCTCGCCGGACAGGCTGTCGAACCCCCCTTTGCCCTCGGTCGTGGCGATTCCCGCCACCGGCGCATTGGCGATGACCTCCGCCGCGCCAAGCCGCGCCAGCTCTGCCGCCACTTCGCCCGCACCGCAGGCGACCAGCTCGAATCGCCCGGTGGAAATGTCCGCCGCGGCGATTGCCAGCTCCTCGCCCGCTTGCCCGATCGCGACCAGCCAGTTGGCCGATGCGGAATCGAGCAATGTCTCCTCGGTCAGCGTCCCCGGAGTCACCAGCCGCACGATCGCCCGGTCGACCAAAGCCTTCGCTCCGCGCGCCTTGCGCGCTTGCGCCGGACTCTCGATCTGCTCGGCGATCGCCACCCGGTGACCGCCCTTGATCAGCCGCGCGAGATAGGCGTCGGCGGAATGGACCGGCACGCCGCACATCGGGATCGGCTCGCCGCCGTCGGCGCCGCGCTTGGTCAAGGCAATGTCGAGGCACGCAGCGGCGGCCTTGGCATCGTCGAAAAACAATTCGAAAAAATCGCCCATCCGGTAGAATAATAATGCGTCCCCGGCCTCGGCCTTGAGGCGGTGATACTGCACCATCATCGGAGTCTGGGCGTCGCCTCGGGCCATGCCCTGTGGTAGCGGGTTAATCCGTCATGCTGAACTGGTTTCAGCATCCATTGCTCGACCGCTGCGGACATCGCCGGGATGGACCCTGAAACAAGTTCAGGGTGACGATTGGCGAAATTTGCCGCTAAGGGCCAACGCCATGTCGGACAGCAACATCAAGATTTCGCGCGAGGAAGCGCTCGAGTTCCACAGCCGCGGCCGCCCGGGCAAGCTTGAGATCATCGCCTCCAAGCCAATGGCGACCCAGCGCGACCTCAGCCTCGCTTATTCCCCCGGAGTCGCGGTCCCGGTGCAGGCGATCGCCGACAATCCCGCTTGCGCTTACGACTATACCGGAAAGGGCAATCTGGTCGCGGTCATTTCCAACGGCACCGCGATCCTCGGCATGGGCAATCTCGGTGCGCTGGCCTCGAAGCCGGTGATGGAGGGCAAGGCGGTGCTGTTCAAACGCTTCGCCGATGTCGACGCGATCGACATCGAAGTCGCGACCGAGGACAGCAAGCGCTTCATCGACTGCGTCGAATTGCTCGAGCCGAGCTTCGGCGGCATCAATCTCGAGGACATTGCCGCCCCCGACTGCTTCGTCATCGAGCAGACGCTGAAGGAGCGGATGAACATCCCGGTCTTCCACGACGATCAGCACGGCACCGCGATCATCACCGCCGCTGGCCTGATCAACGCCTGTTTTCTGACCAAGCGCAAATTGAGCCAGATCAAGGTCGTCGTGAACGGCGCCGGCGCTGCCGCGATCGCCTGCACCGAATTGATCAAGCGCATGGGCGTGAAGAACGGCAATGTCATCATGTGCGACCGCAAGGGCGTGATTTACCAGGGCCGAACCGACCTCGATCAATGGAAGTCGGCGCATGCGGTCGAGACCAAGGCACGGACCCTGGCCGAGGCGCTCAAGGGCGCCGACGTTTTTCTCGG
>JARXKO010000214.1 GCA_030271595.1 Pseudomonadota bacterium
ATGTCGTGTGGGTCTATGGCTATGGCTGGCCGGTCTATCGCGGCGGCCCGATGCATTGGGCCGACAGCGAGGGCCTGGCCAAGATCGTCGAGGGATTGAAGCGTCAGGAAGCGCGCATGGGCAAGGACTTCAGCTTCTCCAAATTGCTCCTCGACAAGGCCGCCAAGGGCGAGCGTTTCGGGCGTTAAGCCGTTGTCCGCTTGGCGCCGCCAAGCAGGCTCAGCATGACCAGGGCCATGGCCGCCACGCCGGCGCTGGTGGCGAAGGTCGCGGCGCTGCCCTGGCGATCCCAAAGGAAACCGGCGCCAAGGCTCGCGAGCAGGCTGCCGATCCCGCTGACGAACCAGAAGGCGCCGAACGCGGTCGCGCGCTGATCGTCCGGCGCACTGTCGGCGATCATGCGCGAGAAGATGCCCTGGGTCAGCGCCATGTGCGCGCCCCACAGGACCGTGCCGAGCGCGACCCCGGCCATGGTCGCTGAATTGGCTAGAACGAGGTTGCCCGCGACGAGCACGCCAAGGCCGGCGAGGAGGATGGTTCGCGGGCTCATGTGGTCGCTTAGCGCTCCCGCCGGATAAGCGAGCAGCACATAAGCGAGGTTGAACAATACCAGGGTCAGCGGCGACCAGGTTTCGGACAGTCCGATCTCGATCCCCTTGAGGATCAGGAACGCTTCCGAAAACCGCGCCAGCGCGAACAGGAAACCCACCGCGAGCAGACGCTTGGTGTCGGGCCCGAGGTCGCGGAATCCCGCCAGGACCGGCGCCTTCTTGGCGGCATCGACGTGCCTTGCCGGTTCGCGCAGCGCGATCCAGGCGAGTCCGACCGAGAGAAAGGCGGGGATGACCGCGACCCAGTAAACCGCCCGGATATTGCCCGCGAACCATATCATCAGCCCGATCGCCGCAATCGGGGCGAGCATTGCGCCGACGGTGTCGAGCGACTGACGCAGGCCAAAGGCGCGGCCGCGGATTGCGGGCGGGGTCTCGTCGGCGACCATGGCGTCGCGCGGGCTGCCCCTGATGCCCTTGCCGATGCGGTCGATGAAGCGCGCCGCCATCAGCGCCAGCGCGCTCCCCGCGAGCGGGAACAACGGCTTGGTCAAAGCGGCGAGACCGTAGCCGGCGAGGATCAGCGGCTTGCGCCTCTGGCTTTTGTCCGACGCCCGGCCCGAAGCGAGCTTGGCGAAGTTGGCGGTCGCCTCGGCGATCCCGTCGATCGCGCCGAGCGCGGTCGCCGGAAGCCCGAGCACGATGGTCACGAACGCCGGTAATAGCGCGTGATAAATCTCGCTCGACAGATCCATCAGCATGCTGACGAAACCAAGGATCCAGACATTCCGGGGTAATGGCGGGCGGCTGCTCATCCATAGCTGATGGCGGAAAGCAGCCGGGCAGCGCAACCTCCTAACCGCAATTCGATCCAGCAACGTTGACGACGCCCTAACAATTGCTAGGCTGCAACGATGATCGGGGGACCCTCGCCAGCCAAGCTTGCAGCGCGCCTGACCGCGGTCGCGCAGGACTGGATCACCGACAGCTCGGCGGCACGCAACGATCGCGCCCAGCGCCGGCTTCTGGCAGCGATCGAAGGGGCCCAGCCGGCAACGTTGAATCAGGTCGCGCACAAGGTCGGACGCGGCGCACCGGCGGTCAGCCGCTCGGTCGAGGCACTGGTTCGCGGCGGACTGGTCAACCGCACCGCGGACCCTGACAACCGCCGCAGGCTGGCGCTGACCGTGACCGAATCGGGGCGCGCCCAATTGAACAGCCCGCCCAAGGGCAACGAACTCGCCGCTCGGCTCGAGCGCTTCGCGCACAGCGAATTGCGCGCGCTCGAACGGGCCGTCGAAATCCTCGAACAGCGCCACTGATCGTGGAAGGACCGGCTCGATGATCCTCTATGCTCTGGTCGGGGCGTTGATCTTCGCCGCCTTCGGGCTTGCGGTCCAGCTTATCACCGCGGCGGCCAAATCCGCTCAATTGGGGCTTCGTCCCGAGGCTGTTGCCCTCGGCGCCGTGACCAACTTCTTCGACACGCTCGGCATTGGCTCGTTCGCGCCAACGGTGGCCTGGTTCCGCTTCCGTCGCCTCGTTCCGGACCGCCTGATCCCGTTGACGATGCTGGTCGGCTACACCATCCCGTCAATCCTGCAGGGCGTCATCTTCCTCCTCCTGCTGGGGATGAAGGTCGATCCATTGCTGCTGCTCGCCTGCATGATCGCGATGATCGCGGGCGGGTTCGCCGGGGTTCCGATCGCCGCGCGCGCGCCCATTCGCCTGGTCCAGTTCATCATCGGCACGGCGTTGCTGATCGCGGCATTTTTCTACACCCTGTCGAACCTTGGCATGATGCCCCCCGGCGGGACCGCGACCAGCCTGCCGCTGTCCCTGTCGATCGTCACGGTCGCGGCCCATTTCGTGCTTGGGATGCTGCTCAGCTTCGGGGTCGGCAATTATGCGCCGACCCTGGCCATGCTCAGCCTTATGGGCATGGATCCGCGGCTTGCGTTCCCGATCATGGCGGCCGCCGCCGGGTTCGCTGGTACCGCTGCCTCGGTGCGCTGCATCGGGACTCTGAAAATCGATCTCCGGGTCGTGCTCGGGCTTACGCTTGGCGCCATTCCCGCGGTCCTCATCGCCGCCTTTATCGTCAAGCAAATGCCGCTGACGATTCTTCGCTGGCTGGTGGTGGTCGTGGTGACCTACGCCGGGGCGACCTTGCTCGCGACCGCCGCGCGCAAGGCCGAATTGGTGCCCGATGATGCCGCGACCACGGCGGTGACCGATTGATCCGGGCCGCATTGCCGCACTGCAGCAATTGCGCTAGGGAGCGCGCCGACCCCCAATCGGAAAACTGACATGAAACTGCGCAACGTGGCGATTATCGCCCACGTCGATCACGGCAAGACGACGCTCGTCGACCAATTGTTCCGCCAATCCGGCACCTTCCGCGACAACCAGCGGGTGGAGGAGCGGGC
>JARXKO010000013.1 GCA_030271595.1 Pseudomonadota bacterium
AGCGCGGCTCTAGCGCAGGAGAGCGCACCGCAAGCAACGCTGGTTGATTCGGGCACGGCGGGGGCAACCAGCGCGGCTCTAGCGCAGGAGAGCGCACCGCAAGCAACGCTGGTTGATTCGGGCAAGGCGGGGCCAACCAGCGCGGCTCTAGCGCAGGCGAGCGCACCGCAAGCAACGCCCGTTGATTCGAGCACGGCGGGAGCAACCAGCGCGGCTCCGGCGCAGGGGCGCACCCAGGAAGAGTCGCTCGTTTACACCGACCCGACGATGGCGGCGCCAGGCCAGTCCGTCGTGGGCATAAGCGGCGAGTTTTGGTACGGCCGCGCGCCTCTGGGCCGACTCACCAACGGCGGCGGCACGATCAGCACGCAATGGGCCAGTGTGTACGCCTACGGCGGCGCCGTTTACGCTGGCCGAGGTGATTGGCTGGTACAGTTCGAGGGCCTCGTGGGTAAAGGCAGTTTCGGCTATGTCCTTGCCGATCCAACCTTTGGACTTATCAACTACCAGAACTCATTTCCCTGGCAGCAGTATGACCTATCGCTCCGCTACACGTTCTCCAGTTCGAGCGGGCATCGTGTCACGCCCTATGCGCTTCTTGGCTTCAACTATACGCACATAAATCAAACACTTACGCTGCCAACAGCGACGCACATAGTGTGGGGCTCCACTGGAACGCCGGTGTTGGCGCAAACGCTGGACTTCAAAGCGCCCTACGCGGGGGCGGGCATCCTTTATCAATTTAATGACAAAGCCGGCCTCCGGTTTGATCTCGACGTGGGACCGAGCTGGGGCTCCCTGACACAAACGAACCTCCTGCCCGAGTTCGGGCGCCCGAATTTCACGTCCACGGGTTGGGCGTTTCTCACTCACGCCACCCTGTATTACAAGGTTGCACCGGAGGTTGTGGTCCAAGCGGGAGTCAAGGGCTCGAAAGTTCTGCTGAATCACCCGACGGGCGGTTTGTGGAATCCCACGATGTTGGGGGCCTATGTCAGCGTGGGCTACCTCCACCACTTCTGATAGGTGAACCAGTTTCCCATGCTCAAACGGCTGCTTTGCACGCTTGCCATTTTCGCCGTATCCATAGCGTCGGGATCGGCGCGCGCCGGCAATTTCGCGCTGATCGTCGGGATAAATCAGTATGAGTATGCGGGCGACCTGCCGAACCTTCGCTATGCGCGGCCCGATGCGGAGACCATTGCCGGCCTGTTGAAGAACGCCTCGAGTTTTCCCCCCGGCTGCATCCGCCTGATCGTCGATAGCCAAGCTACGCGGGATGCAATATTGCGTGCGTTCGCCGACCTCGAGCGAGCCTGCTACGACAAGGGCGGACCGGCCGACCACGCCTTGGTTTTTTTCGCCGGGCATGCTGTGGATGCCGGCGCCAGCAAGGGGGATTTCGTCAAGGGTAACGGGGCGCAATCGCGCGAGTTCCTGGCCCCCTATGACGCCAATCCCGAAGACGTCTACGCACTCGCCGACGGCAGCTATGAAAATTCCACCTTCATCAAGAAGGAAGAATTTAGCGCTCAACTCAGTCATTTGAGCGAGCAGAACATCTCGCTGATCATCGACGCCTGTCACAGCGACATACCCGATCTCGGCCAGGTCATGCGCCTCCAGCTGCTCGGCACGGACAAGCGGGTGGGGCTCCTGGCTGCTTCGAACGAAGACGCCGAGGCTTATGAGTTTCCCGAATTGCATCACGGTGCGCTGTCCTACGCGATCATCCGAACCCTGTTCGCGCTGCGCGAAGAAACCCCTCGAGACCAACTGGTCGATGAGACGATGGACAAGCTCTATCAGAGCGTGATGACGCTATTTTCGGTCACGAAGGTGAGGGGTAAGCGCCTGATCGATTACAACCGCCCGGCACTCGAAATGTACCCCTCCGGAACGCGCGGTATCCGGTTTGCCGCCCTTACCGGGATAGGCGCCCTGCCCGCCGCTCCCACAATTGCTGTGGCGAGCCGTGAGCGGCCGTCAAATGTCGCCCCACCGCCCCAGCCTGAGCGCGAGGCTGCGCCACCCGCTCCCCTCTCGCCTTCGACGACCGTTTTCGAACCGCCGCCGGCGGTCGCGGTCGCATCCGTTTCGCCCCCTGCCCCGCTGCCGCCGCCGACCGGCGCGGTCGAGTTCGCCAGCGCGATTCCGTCAGACGCCTATCTCGAGGTGAACGGAAGTCGGGTGAGCTGGACTCCGGGCAGACGGATATTGCTCCCGGCGGGCTCCTACATACTGGTCGTCGGACAACCCGATTTTACCTACCGCTCGGTGCACCGCGTCGACGTTCCTCCGGGTGGAACCGTCCCCATAGAGCCCGCCTTCGTCGGCTCCCTGGCGATCCGTTCGGTCGAAAAAGCCCACCCGACGCAACTGGGCCCGCCGCTGAGGATCGTGCTGGATGGCCAATCGCTGGGCACAGGAAACAATATGCAATGGTCGAACATCGCCGCCGGCACGCACCAGCTCAGCGTCACAGTGCACGACACGACGAAGGTGACCCAAGTCACCATCGAGCCGGACTCGCCGCTGCTGGTGCGCTATCTCGCCCAAGCGGTGGCGCCGCCGGCCCGCACGTCAAATGTGATACCCCTTTGAAGGATCTCGAACTGATGGGACCAACTTATTCGGGAATCATTTCCGAGGGTCGACGGAAGAGGCTTCTGCTGGTCCCCGCCGCGGCCCTGATCAGCTGCCTCGGGTTTTCCAATGTGGCCCGTGCGGTGACACTGATCAGTTCAGCCGAGGCAGCGCTGCCGAACCAACCGCCACTTGAAATGTCGGTGCGCGGACTGGACGCGATGTCGGGTTTCGTCCAGGTGCTTCCGCCGAAACGGGCAGTGGCGCGAGCGCCCTTCCATATGGTAATCAGGTTCCAGGAGCCGTGCCATCCTTCATCGGTGGTGATGTCTCTGGTGAAGCAGCCGGCAGTCGATCTGACCGCGAGAATCCGGCCCTACCTCACTCCCCAGGGCATCGACGTGCCGGACGCGCAGGCGCCGCCGGGCAACTACAAGATCCGCCTCATTTACCGTGATGCGGCGGGGCGCGAGCGGGTCGGAAATATTCTCTTTTCAATCGAGCGGTGAGGCGAGTCGCGCACGGATCCGCTTCAGCTCGCTGCCGATCCAGGGAGGCTGATCGAGCTTGGAGGCGGCGGCCGCTGTGTCAAGGCTTCGGCCGACATGGTCGGCTGCGGCATAATTCGTCAGCGCGCCGGCGTGATCGCCATGCACCCATAGAGTGTCGGCCAATCTGAGGTGGGTGCGCAGCAAGTCCTGATCTCGGGAAACATCGCCCTGCGCTCCCGGCGGGGCGATCCGGCCTTGCAGGGCGAGGCGATATTCCCTGATCGCTGCGTCGACCTGCCCGCTCTCCGCCAGCGATTCGCCCAGCTGCAGGTGGGCGACGACTTGGTCGTGCGCCCATGAGGGATACTGCCGCTCACCCCGCAGAATGCGCAGGGCCTCGCGGTATTGCGCGATGGCGCCCGGCAAATCGCCGCCCGCCGAAAGCGCGGCGCCCGTTTTCACGCAGATCGCTGCAAGATCGTGGCGCCATTCGGCGTTTGAAGGGGTCTTGCGCACGAGCCTTGATGTCACGGCGAAGGCCGCGCGGTAGTGCGTGAGGGCGCCGTCGTCGTCGTCGCTCACCAGTCGCATGTCGCCCAGCTTGATTTCGCCTACGGCCAACTCCCTTTGCCAAACGGAGTTGACGGGATCAAGTTTGACAAGGGCGGACTCGATTTTCCAGGCGGCTTGGTAGCTCGATGCGGCCGAGGCGAAGTTCTTCTGGGCTTCGAGACTGTCGCCGATGCGCGTGTCATAAAGTGCGACGGCGTACCGCCAGATGGGATTGGCAGGGTCTGACTTCGCCAGATTTACGGCGGTGGCGAGCGCGGCGCGATAGCCCAGCAGAGCGTCTGTCGTCTCGCCGCGATCGTTCAACGCATCTGCAATAAGAACCTGCGCATCGGTCAAGCTGATCGCAGCCGAAAAGTCCGACTGGGCTTGCCTCTGGGCCCGGGAGGCTTTGAGGCCTTCGACCACGGCCCCCAGCGCCACGAGCGCGAAGATAGCCGCCGCGAGGGCGGTCAGATTGCGCGCCAGGCGCGCGCGACGTCGCGAACGGCCGATATAGTCGCAAAGCTCCGGACCCAGATCATCGCGCCACCGCCGGGCGAGGTCGACTGCATTTGCAAGATCGGGATTGCGCAGCAGCAATTGGGCGCGCGCCCGGCCCTTGGCGTTGCGCAATCGATTGAACTGCTCCTCGACTAGGTTGCGCGTTTCGAGATCGCGGCGGTCGGCGGCGAGCTGAACCGTGGCGCGGCCCCACTGCCCGATCAGCGCCTCATGTGCTATGCGGACGGTTGCGCCAGCGGCGCCTTGGCCGGCGACCAAAAGCCGCGCCGCGATCAGCGCGTCCACCAGTTGGCGCGCTGGAGAAGCCTGGCCGAAGGCCCGGAGCGGCGCCGAGCGTGACACCGGTACATGGTCGTTTATCGCCGACACCGTCGTCAGCGCTCGCAGCACCTGGGGCAGCGCCCCCCGCGCGTCCTGCGGAAGGGCGCCAATGGTCTCCTCGGCGCGCGCGGCGATGGCGCCGCCCAGGCCGCCGAGATCGGCATAGCTCGCATGGGTGAGCATGCTCGACCCGCGCTTCTTTGCGTCCTTATAGAGCTCGTCGAGGGTGAAGGAGAGCAGCGGCAAAACGCCAGGTTCGGCCGCGGCGGCGGCGGCGGCCAGAACAACGTCGAGCCCCAAACCCGTCTCGGCATCGAGCTCAAACGACAAGCCTGCGGCAAGCACCGGGCGGCGAATGATTTCCGCTAGCTCCGCCGATAAGGGCGGCGACAGATCGAGACGTCCCGTACCTTCGGCAAGCGCGGCCAGCGCCGGAATGTCCGCCGCCCGGTGCCAGAAATCCGCGCGCAGGGTAGCGATCACCCAGATGTGGCCTGAACGAACCATGCCGCCAAGCAGCGTCGCGAACTGCTGGCGCGTTTCGGCGTCGATGCCGGAGACGGAGAACAGCTCCTCGAGCTGATCGATAACCACGATGAGCTTGACCGACTCGTAATGCAGGAGACGCCCGCTGGCGCGGCCGGTCTCGGTAAGGCGCCCCAGCGCGGCTTCGAACAGGAACCCGGGCTCGTCGGGCGAACTTCGCAGGAAAGCGGCGAGCTTCGCGGCATCCTGCCCTGGCCCCAAGAGTTCGGCGAGTCCGACGCCCTCCACGCCGCCGCCCGTGGTCAGCGCCTCCGCCAGGCCGAAGAACGGGTCGGCGCCGCCATTGCCAGCGCGGAACACCACGCGGCGCAGGAATGCCGCACCCCGGATGCGCTGCGGCTTGGTCAGCCGCGGCAACACCGCCGCCTTCACCAGGGAGGTCTTGCCCGAACCGCTGGCTCCGGACACCAGCAAGAAGGCCGATCCGGCATGCGCATTGTCGGCCAGTTGCTCGGTCGCCTTGGTGATCAGCGCGTCGCGGCCGAAAAAGATCGGCGCGTGCTCGAACTCATAGGATTCGAGGCCCCGGAAGGGATCGCCGAGCCAGACCGGAGCGCTGCCCGCATGGTCGCCCGCCCCGAGCGTCCCGATGCGCCGCTCGATCAGCTTGCGCAGCGACTTTTCGAGCCGACCAGCAAATTCCTCGAGTGTCCCGTAAGTGTCATAAGCAGAAAGGAACACGCCGCGATCTGCAAAATGCAGTCGCCAGAAATTGTTGAGGGCCGTCAGCTGATCGAAGCTTCTGGCCTGGGCGTCCGGGTCGCTGGGATCGATCTCGGCCTTCCCCATATTGCGGAAGACCAACAGATCGGGCGCGCCGTTGGCCCGCGCCGCCCTGAGCGCGTCCTCATATTCCCATTCCGTTCCGGTGACAGGGCTACGGCCGTCGAGGCCGCGATAATCGCGCACCGCGGTCTGCTCGGGAAGCGGCGTCCCCAGCCGCGACCACAGGATTAACAGGACGATGTCGAAAGCGCTGGGAGGCTCGATAGCGTCCTGAAAATGCTCGGACGAGCACAGCGGCTCGTGTTCCCACTGATAGCCCTCGATGGTGAAAAACCGGACGTAGTCCTGCGCCAGCTTGTCGATGATGAGACCCGCGCGCAGGCGCTCCTTTTCGACATCGCCCGGCGAAGAGACGAAAATCCTGAGACGTTGCGACACCCAACCCCCACTGCCACCACCGGCCGGGACCTTAGGCCCGACCTCGACGGCGATCAACGCCCCGGGGCTAAAGCCGCGAGATGGCCGGTCGATTGCACGGGCCAAAAGACGGTGTTGACTACCAGGCTCCTGCCGCAAAAAAATGCCTTAGCTGCGCGCACCGAGTGTCTGGTTTGGGTCAAGCGCGGGCATTGGGGCACTGTCAGACCACCGTGGCAGGGTCTACGGGTTGCTGATAGCGGGTGCACATGAGCCGAAGATCGAGAGCAAAACCGCCCGCCCTCGGCCCCACAGATGCGCGTCAACGAACAGCAGCGTATTCCGCGTGCGCTGGGCTGGGACCGGCTGCTGGTCGGCGCCGACGCCAAGGGCATCCACGCCGACGACCTACCGCAGGCGCAAAATCTCGAGCTTCCCGAGTGGTCGCACCTCAGTCGCAAATGCGCGACGGTATTCACTGACGCTTATGTGCGGCGGCTTGTGCAGCTGACTGTGCGGCTGAAACTGCGCGCGGACGCACCGTCGCCGCTCAGCCGCGCCGACTGCGTTCCAGGGAGTGTTGCAATGTCGGGGAAAGCCCATGTGACGCTCGTCCCAAGCGGAGTGAAGCTGTAAGTGTGCAACGCTTCAGCAACCTAGGTCGGTAATGTCTGCAATGGGTGGAAAGCCGAAATTTGTCCCGCTTCCCCATTCATCTCGATCTTCGTGGCGGCGCCATTCCGCAGCCCGATTTCGAAGGAGAATGCTGGTATGAGGGCTATGCGCAACGCACCAGCGGCGATGGTCCAAGTGGAAGGCTGGTAAGCCTATTCACGTTTACCCAGGCATGGGAGACCTGGGAAATGCACCCCGTCGGCGATGAAGTCGTGCTATGTATCGAAGGGGAGATGACCCTACACCAGGAACATGCCGACGGATCGAAGCAGGCTCTTGTTCTTCATGCTGGCGATTACGCGATCAATCCTCCGGGTTGCTGGCACACCGCTGACGCGAGCCTGCCCGTGACAGCGCTGTTCATCACCTGTGGCCAAGGCACGACGCATCGACCTCGGGGGGAACCATCAATCGGTCGACACGCAATTAGTGGGAGTTGATCTCCCTTTTCTCCGTAGCGCGCTACTTTGCCTGCCCGGCCTGACCGAGGGACTGGCCTATGGCTCGCCCATCTTCAGAGTAGGCAAGAAAATGGTGGCGCGCCTTCGCGAAGACGGCGTGTTTGTGCTGAAGGTCGATCATCCCACCAGAGACATGCTACTCGACACGGAGCCTCAAGCCTTCTTTTTGGAAGATCACTATCGATCACACCCGCTCGTTTGCGTTGATCTTCAGACTGTCGATCTCGAGCGGTTGGTGCGCTTGCTTGAGGCCGCCTGGCGATCGGTTGCACCCAAGCGGCTGATCTCGGGCTATACCGGAACTTGAGACCACCGCGGCAACGTGTGGTATGGGTGGGAAGCGGACATTCGTTGTCAGTGATCTAAGCAGGATTGCGAGAGGCCTTAGGCAACAACGCCGGCGATTGCGTCCCAAGGGAAACGCGATCCCAAGCGTCAACGGCTCTTGGCCGTGGACGGTGTGTCGCCTGTCCGACTTAAACTTGTTTCGCCAATAGGTTGTTCCAGCGTGTCTGGTGAAACATCGAATGTCCGCTTTGGGTCGAAAGCGGACATTAGCGATCGGCCGTTATCCGGCGGATTTCCCAGACGGCATTGATGAAAACACCAAGACTTTAGCGCCAGCTTTCAGTGTATCTAAATGATCGCTCCACCACTGCGCCATATCGACCCGTTCCGGCCAATGCGCGCCGCGATGGTAAGCCGCGCGGACCTGATTGTCGTCGGCGTGCGACAAGGCGCGTTCGATCGCGTCGGCGCTCCATTTGCCGCTTTCGTTCAACAGCGATGAAGCGGTTGAACGAAAGCCGTGCGCCGTCATCTCGTTCGGGCCATAGCCCATGCGTCGCAACGCCCCGTTGATCGCATTCTCGCACATCGGCTTGAGCGGCGATCCCAGTTTCGGGAATATGTAACGCCCGCCACCACTCAATTCCGCCGCTTCGCGAAGGATCGCCAGCGCCTGTTTCGACAGCGGGACACGGTGCGGCTGGCGTTGCTTCATTCGTTCGGCGGGAATCGTCCAGAGCGCCTTGTCGAAATCAATCTCGCTCCACTCCGACTTCCGCACCTCGCCCGGTCGTTGATAGACGTGCGGAGTGAAGCGCAGCGCCAGCTTCGTCACCGGCTGGCCGGAATAGGTTTCAATCGACCGCAACAACTTCCCAAAGGCAATCGGATCGGTAATTGCCGCATGGTGCTTGGCTACGGGCGAAACCAGTGCGCCCTGCAATGGCTGCGCCGGATCGACTGACGCCCGCGCCGTCGCCACAGAATAACGAAAAACGCGACTGGAAAAGGATCGCAAGCGCCGGGCGGTCTCGCGTTGCCCAGCACGTTCGACCTTTTTCAGCACGGCCAGCAATTCATGTGGGGTGATTTCGGCAATCGGTCGCGTGCCCAAGGTCGGTGACAGCTTGGTCAAGAGCCAGCGCGTTTTAGCAATCGTCACCGCGGCTTTGCCTTCGGCTTCCAGCTTGGCGATATATTCTTCGGCGATCCCGGCAAAGGTATTGGCGGCGGCAATCCGTTTCGCGATCCGGGCTTCGCGCTTGGCGACGGACGGATCGCTGCCCGCCTGGGCCGACTGGCGCGCCGCGTCGCGCCGCGCGCGGGCCAGTTTCAGGCCGACTTCGGGATAGCTGCCCAACGCCAGCTTCTTTTCCTTGCCGTCGATCCGATACTTCAGCCGCCACAGCTTCGATCCGGATGCCGTCACCAGAAGATAGAGGCCCTTGCTGTCAGCAAGTTTTCGATCGCTTGCTTCCGCCTTCGCCAGCCGGATCGCCGTATCGGTCAACGCCATGAAAAATCGCCTTCGCTCGTCAGAGAGATCGACCAATTTCAAAAAGCCCCCAAAAAGGCCCCCAAATTTTCGCGATTGTCGGCGAACGCCAGCAACCGAGAGCGGTCAATTCAAGCGAGAAACTAGCAGATTTCTGCGGTTTATTCAACCTGTCGCGAACATCGGCAAACAGGGAAATGGTGCCCAGGAGAGGACTCGAACCTCCACGCCCTTGCGAGCGCCAGCACCTGAAGCTGGTGCGTCTACCAATTCCGCCACCTGGGCACGGTGCATCACATTGTTGGCAGGCGGCGGCGCTTAAGGGCGCTCGCACCGCCTTGTCAATCGCGGGCCCGCGTGGTTAGGCGGAATGATGATCGACCGCTCCGAAAGCCGACCGGAAACCCATGTTACCATATTCGGCGGAAGCGGCTTCATCGGCCGCTATGTGTGCGAGTATCTGCTCCAGGCCGGGGTCCGGTTGAGGGTCGCGGTACGCGATCCCCGCACCGCTTTTTTCCTCCAGCCGCTCGCTCAGGTCGGACAATTCGGAGCGGTTCGCGCCGACCTCGGCGGCCGGGAATCGGTCGCCGCCGCGGTCAAGGGCGCAGATTGCGTCATCAATTTGTGCGGCGCCTTCCGCACCATGGAGGCGGTGCATGTCGAGGGCGCGCGCATCGTCGCCGAGGAAGCGCGAGCGGCCGGCGCGTCGTCGCTGGTCCATGTCAGCGCCATCGGCGCCGACCCTCAATCGAATTCGACCTACGGCCGCACCAAAGGGGAAGGCGAGGACGCGGTCCGCGCCGCCTTTCCCGGGGCGACCATCATCCGCCCGTCGCTCGTGTTCGGGCCGGAGGATGCGCTGACCAACCGGTTCGCGGCGATGGGCCGGATGCCAGTCGTTCCGGTGCTTGCGGCCAAGGTCAGGTTCCAGCCGGTCTATGTCCGCGACCTGGCCCAGGCGATCGCCGCGGCCACGCTCGACCCGGCCCGTCATGGCGGAAAGATTTACGAGATCGGAGGTCCCGAAGTGCTGACGATGCTTGACCTGCAACGGGCGATCTTCGCCCAGACCGGCCAGTCGCCCGATTTGGTCGAGCTGCCGGATATCGCGGGAACGCTGCTCAGCAAGTTCGGATTTTTGCCCGGGGCACCGCTGACCGGCGACCAGTGGAAGATGCTCCAGCACGACAATATCGTCGCGCCCGGCGCTCAAGGACTCGCCGCCTTCGGGATCGCACCGACCCCGCTCGCCGCGGTCGCGGGCGAATGGCTCGACCGCTTCCGCAGCCGCAAATCGGCCGGGCGGCGGTTGACCAGCAGCACGGCCGCCTGACGTGCCAATCCTGCTCCTCGCGATCATCCTCGGCATCGTCGAGGGCGTCACCGAATTCCTGCCCGTCTCGTCGACCGGCCATCTGATCCTGGCCACCGAATTGCTCGGTTTCGATGCCGAGCGCTGGGCGGCGTTCAACGTCATCATCCAGCTCGGCGCGATCCTTGCCATCGTCGTGCTCTACTGGCGCACCTTCTGGGCGGTGCTGACCGGCATGTTCAAGCGCGAGCCGATGTCGTGGCGTTTCGTGCGCAACATCCTCATCGCCTTTTTGCCCTCGGCGATCCTCGGCTTCCTCCTCATCAACCGTATCGAGGCCTTGCTTGGCAATGCGCTGGTGGTCGCGGTGGCGCTGATCGTCGGCGGCGTTGCGATCATCCTGATTGAAAGGTTCAACCGCGACGGCGACATCGTCGGGGTCGCCGAAATGCCGCTCGGGCGCGTGGTCGGGATCGGCCTCGTCCAGTGCCTCGCGATGATTCCCGGCGTAAGCCGCTCGGGGGCGACGATCATGGGCGGGCTGATGCTCGGAATCGAACGCCGGACCGCCGCCGAATTCAGCTTTTTCCTGGCCATTCCGACGATGGTCGGGGCGACTACGCTGGAACTGTTCAAGCACCACCAGGCGCTGGCCGCCGGCGCGCATGGAGTCGGCCTTGGCGCGGTCGCGGTCGGGTTCGTCGTCAGCTTCCTCGTCGCGATCGTCGTGGTGAAGGGCTTCGTCCATTATATTTCGCGCCACGGCTTCGCGCCGTTCGGCTGGTACCGGATTCTGGTTGGGAGCGCGGCATTGGTGTGGCTTCTCGCGCGCTAGGCTTTGCGATAGGCTGGCCGCACGCAGGACGGGGGTCGTGACATGTCGAAACTTCAACTTTTCGCGGCGGCGTTAGCCTTTTGTGTCGCAACGCCGGCCGCCGCCGCCGCGCCGGCACCCGCGTCTCCAGCCGTAACGGCGCCAGACCCGCAGAAACTGGCTTTGGCCGCTCGGGTCGCTGGCGCCTTGTGGCCCGACGGCACGTACGGGCGGATGTTCCAGGGGATGATGAGCGGCGACAACGGCCTCTTCGAAACGGCCCTCGACATGCGGCCCTCCGATTTTCTTGGAGCAATGGCCGAGGGTCCGCCCAAAGGAGGCAAGGCCAACAAGAAGGCCGCGGCTAACGCCAAGGCCAAACCCTCGCCGACCCTCCGCGAGATGATGCGCGCCCAGGACCCCTATTTCGAGGAGCGGATGCGAATCACGGCCAAGGTCGTGGGCGAGGAAATGACCCGGCTGGCGGCGCCGCTCGAGCCCAAATTGCGCGTTGGGCTGACCAAGTCGATCGCCCGCCGCTTCACCACCGGCGAACTGGGTCCGATCGCCGACTTTTTCGCGACCGATCCGGGCAAGGCCTATGCCGGCCAGTCGATATCGTTGTTCGTCGACAAGGACGTGATGCTGGCGCTGATGTCCTCGGTGCCGGCGATGATCAAGGAAGTTCCCGGGATCATGGAGAAGGTCAAGAAAGCGACCGCGCATCTGCCCAAACCCAAGCAGGAGAGCGCCGGCGAAGATGGTGCACCCCAGCCGGACAAGGACTCTTCGGACCCCACCGGCAACCCATCGACCTGAGCACTTCCCATTGCTTGTCTGTGTCGGCGAATAATGCCATGTTGTCCGCAACTTGGCTGAGGAGACTGGCGGTGAAGCAACTGACGATCCTGCTCGCCGCGCCGCTGGTGATCGCCGCTGCGCCGGTTCCCACCGCGGATACCTCGACTGCCCAGGCGGTCAGCGAAGTCCAGCGTGCGCTCGACGATCCAGCTACCGGGCAAAAGATGACCGCGACCGCGACCGCGCAAGCGCTGAGCGATGCGTTGCTCGATCTTCCGGTCGGGGAAGTCGAGGCCGCGCTCAATGGCCGCATGGCGAGCCCGGCCGACAAGCACGTCACGGTGCGCGACCTGGCCCGCCGCGACGATCCCAATTTCGAAGCCAATCTGCGCCGCCAGGTCGCGGAATCGGGGCCGGCCATCCGCCGGGGGATGAAGTCGCTGTCGGCGGCACTGCCCGCCCTCATCAGAAGTTTCCATGACGCCGGCGCAGCAATCGAACGGGCGACCGCGAATTTGCCCGACCCCAGCTACCCCAGGCGCTAGACGCCCGCCGCCCATGCGTTAATAGCGGCCACATCCCATGTGGCAGTTATTCCAGTTCCCGCTCTGTCCCTTCTCGCGCAAGGTCCGCCTCGTCCTCACTGAAAAGGGCGTCGCGCACGAACTTGTGCGCGAAAATCCGTGGGAGCGGCGCGATGAGTTCGTCGACCTCAATCCCGCTGGCGAAACCCCGGTGCTGGTCGAACAAGACCAGGGCGTGACCCTGATCGGGAGCCAGCCGATCGTCGAATATTTCGACGAGACCGTCGACCGCATGCCGATGATCCACGGCAATGCCGCGCTCCGCGCCGAAATCCGGCGGATGACCGAATGGTTCGACATCAAGCTCTATCGTGAGGCGGTCGAGCCGTTGATGAGTGAGCGGATGAGAAAACGGCTGGTGAACCGCGAAAGCCCCGATACGCGCGTGCTGAGGGAGGCGATGCGCGTGGCGGCCGAGCATCTCGACTACCTCGATTATCTGCTCGACCACCGCCGCTGGCTGGCGGGGCCGGGCCTGAGCTTGGCCGATTTCACTGCCGCGGCGCACCTCAGCGTGATCGATTATCTGGGCGCGCTCGACTGGCGCGGCCACAAGCAAACCAAGGACTGGTACTCGGTGATGAAATCGCGGCCCTGCTTCCGCCCGCTGCTGGGGGAGCGGATGGAGGTCATCGTCCCGCCGAGCCATTACGACAAGGTCGATTTTTAGCAGGAGGCCTAGAGCTGGCGGACTGCACTCATCAAATAGTTGAGCCGCACGTCATCGCTGAGGTGGAGCCCCTTGAGCGGCGAGAAGGCGATGCCTTCGACATCCACCACTTCGAGCCCGGCTTTGCCAAGCATCGCTCCAAGCTCGTCAGGATTGATGAATTTTGCATAGTCGTGGGTGCCCTTGGGGATGCGCCCGAGCCCTTCTGCCAATGTGATGGTCAGCAGCTTCGACCAGCCGGTCCGGTTGGGGGTCGAAAGGATCATCAAGCCGCCCGGCGCAAGCCGCGCCGCCAGCGAGTCGATGAAGGCTTGCGGCTCGGCGACATGCTCGATCACCTCGAGGCTGGTGACGAGGTCAAATTGTCCCTCGACCGCTTCGACCCCGCACGCGCGATAGTCGATAGTCAGGCCCGCGCCCACGGCATGGCCCCGGGCAACGGCAATGACGGCGGGCGCCGCATCGATGGCGGTCACCCTCGCGCCCAATCGCGTCAGCGGCTCGGCCAGCAGCCCCGCGCCGCAGCCGACGTCGAGCGCGCTCTTGCCTTCGAGCGGGCGCAGCGAACATTCATCCGACTGCCAGTGCCGGTCGGCCTGATCGCGGACGTATTTGAGCCGCACCGGGTTCAATTTGTGGAGCATCGCCGAGCTCCCGTCCGGGTCCCACCAGTCGCCGGCCATGGCGCCGAAGTGTTCGGCCTCCTGGCGCAGGATGCTTGTTTCGCTCATGCCCTCCTCCTAACAGGGCGGCGCGTTTAGCCCAAGGAACAACCGCACCGCTTATGTCCCGCATCGTGATGAAATTCGGCGGCACGTCGATGGCGGGGATCGAGCGCATCCGCAGCGTCGCCGCGCGGGTCAAGCGCGAGGCGGAGGCCGGCAATCAGGTACTGGTGGTGGTCTCGGCAATGGCCGGGGAAACCGACCGGCTGGTGCAATATTGCCGCGAGGCCGCGCCTCTCCACGATCCGCGCGAATATGATGTCGTGGTCGCCAGCGGCGAACAGGTCACCGCCGGACTGCTTGCCATGACCCTCCAATCGATGGGCGCCAAGGCCCGCAGCTTCATGGGCTGGCAATTGGTCCGCGCCAGCGGAGTCCACGGCAATGCGCGGGTCGAAGCGATTGAAAACGCGACCCTCGACGAAGCATTGAGCGGCGGAACCATCGCCGTCATCCCGGGCTTCCAGGGCGTCAGCGAGGACGGGCGCGTGGCGACGCTGGGCCGCGGCGGATCGGACACCAGCGCGGTGGCCATCGCGGCCGGTGTCAAGGCCGACCGCTGCGACGTCTACACCGACGTCGACGGAGTCTATACCACCGACCCCAGGATCGTGCCCAAGGCGCGCAAGCTCAACCAAGTGACCTTCGAGGAAATGCTCGAACTTGCAGGTGTCGGGGCCAAGGTCCTGCAGGTCCGGTCGGTGGGTCTGGCAATGCGCGAGAATCTGCCGCTTCGGGTATTGTCCGCGTTCGAGGACTTGCCCGGGACCGACATCGTCGCCGAGCTTTCAGGAGCCGAGATGGAAAGAAACGAAATTGCCGGAATCGCCGCTGACCGGAACGAGGCGCGGGTGACGATAACCGGCGTGCCCGACCGGCCCGGAACGGTGGCAAGCGTTATCGGCCCGCTCGCCAAGGCCGCCATCCAGGTGGACATGATCGTCCATGCCGCGACACCGGACACCGGCGCGTCAGACCTTACCTTCACCGTTCCGCGCGCCAGCCTGGCCCAGGCAATGACCGCGATCGAAGCCGTGCAGGACCAGGTCGGCTACGACCGGCTGGTGACCGACGACGCGGTTGCCAAGGTCAGCATCGTCGGCGTCGGCATTCGCTCCAACCCCGAACTCGCGGCGAAGATGTTCGACGTGCTGGCCGAGCGGCAGATCAACCTGCTCGCGGTGTCATCGAGCGAGATCAAGGTCAGCGCGCTGATCGCCGAAGACCAGCTCGACCTCGCCGTGCGCGTGCTTCACAGCGCCTTTGGCCTCGACGAAGAGCAAGCGGCATGAGCGCCGGCCTTACCCGGCTCAAGCAGTTGATGCACCGCGGGACCGAATTTCTCGGCAGCGATTTCGCCATCATGGGCGGCGCCATGAGCTGGATTTCCGAGCGCAGCCTGGTCTCGGCGATCTCCAATGCCGGCGGCTTCGGCGTGATCGCGTGCGGCGCGATGTCGCCCGAACTGCTCGACACCGAAATCATCGAGACCGCCAAGCGCGCGACCCGGCCGTTCGGGGTCAACCTCATCACCATGCATCCGCAATTGTCCGAGCTGATCGACGTTTGCGCGCGCCGCGGAGTCAGCCATGTCGTCCTCGCCGGGGGGCTCCCGCCGGGCGGTGCGATCGAGCGGATCAAGGCCAATGGAGCCAAGCTCACCGCCTTTGCGCCGGCGCTCGCTCTGGCCAAGAAACTGATGCGCTCGGGTGTCGATGCTTTGGTGATCGAGGGGATGGAAGCGGGCGGCCACATTGGTCCGGTGTCGACCAGCGTCCTCGCTCAGGAAATATTGCCGGTCGTGGCCAAGGACATACCGGTATTCGTCGCCGGCGGGATCGGCCGCGGCGAGGCCATCGCCGCCTATCTCGAAATGGGTGCGGTCGGGGTCCAGCTGGGCACGCGCTTCGTCTGCGCCACCGAATGCATCGCGCATGAAAATTTCAAGAAGGCATTCATTCGTGCCTCGGCGCGCGACGCGGTGCTGTCGATCCAGATCGACCCGCGCCTGCCGGTGATCCCGGTGCGCGCGCTCAAGAACCGCGAGATGGAGAATTTCGCCGCCAAGCAGCGCGAGGTCGCC
>JARXKO010000215.1 GCA_030271595.1 Pseudomonadota bacterium
TCGGGCTTGTCGATCTTGTTGATCGCGACGATCATCGGCACGCCGGCGGCCTTGGTATGGTTGATCGCCTCGATCGTCTGCGGCTTCAGGCCGTCGTCGGCGGCGACGACCAGGATGACGATGTCGGTGACATTGGCGCCGCGCATGCGCATCTCGGTGAACGCTTCGTGGCCGGGCGTGTCGAGGAAGGTGACCTTCGATTTGTCGGGCAGGGCGACCTGATAGGCGCCGATATGCTGGGTGATCCCGCCCGCTTCGCCGCTGACGACATTGGCGCCGCGAATGACGTCGAGCAGCGAGGTCTTGCCGTGATCGACATGGCCCATGATGGTGACCACCGGGGGCCGCGATTTCAGAGTCTCCGACGCATCGACGTCGCTTGACGTGTCGATGTCGATGTCGCTTTCACTGACGCGGTTGATGGTATGGCCGAACTCGGTGACGAGCAGTTCGGCGGTGTCCTGGTCGATGGTCTGGGTGACCGTCACCGGCATGCCCATCTTGAACAAGGCTTTGACGAGATCGGCACCGCGCTCGGCCATGCGGTTGGCGAGTTCCTGGACGGTGATCGATTCGGGCACGTTGACGTCGCGGACCTGCTTTTGGGCCGGGCCCGATTCCAAGTGGTGGCGCTTTTCCTTTTCGCGTGAACGCTTGAGCGCGGCCAGGCTTCGGGCGCGGTTCTCGTCCTCGTCCGACAAGGCCCGCGAAACGGTCAGCTTGCCGCGCTGGCGGTGCTCGTCGCGGCCGCGGCCGGGGCGGGCCGGCTCGGGACGCTTGACCGCGGGCGCATGGGTCGGACGGCGGAAGCTGCGCTCCTCCTCGGTTCCGGTCCTGGCGGCGTCGGCGGGCGCTTCGACTGCCTGCTCGACGGTCTCGGCGGGCGTTTCGGCGGCTATGCGCGCGGCCTCATCCTCGGCCTTGCGATTATCGTCGGCGCGGCGGCGCTCCTCGGCGCTCATTTCCTTCTGCTCGCGATCCTCGCGGCGGCGCGCTTCCTCGAGCGAGTTCATGCGCGCTTCGTCGGCCTCGCGCAGCAGGCGCTCCTGGGTTTCCTTGCGCGTCGTGATATCGTCCTGCGGCGAGCTTTTGCGCACCGGCGCTGCGGGCGCTGCCGGCTTGGGCGCGGGCTTGGGCGCCTCGGCCACGGGTGTGGGTTCGGGCGCTGGCGGCGGCGCTTCGCCCGGGCGGCCAAGGATGCGCCGCTTCTTGACCTCCACGACCACCGTGTTCGAACGGCCGTGGCTGAAGCTTTGCTTGACCTTGCCGGTCTCGACCGTGCGCTTGATGCCCAGCGAGGGCCGGGTGCCAAGCTTCGGTTTTTCGGGCTGATCTGCCATGCTATTCCTTCACATCTACTTTGGTCGAGCCGGAACCGGAGGCGGTGATGCCGCCATCCGGACCACAAACGGGGTCACTGAAAGCACGCCACCGAGCGAGCGCATGTCGAACACGCGCCGCGGCGGCAGGATCGGTCAGGGCGAGATGTACCACATTTTCGCGCCCCAACGCCATCGACAAGATAGTGCGGTCTTCGGGGAAATGAATACCCTGTGCATCGCCGCCACCATCCCGCGTTCCGACCCTCAGGGCCTGGTCGAGCCGGCGGCTGCCGTCATCGCCAGCATCGGCGGCATGGATCAGCAGGCTGACCTTGCCCGATCGCGCCGCGGCTTCGATCCGCTCGCCGCCGGTGACGAGATTGCCCGACCGCGCCTCCATTCCAAGCCGGTCGAGCAGCGCCCGGCGCAGCGCCTCGGCGGTGCGGGCGCCAAGATCGGCGGGGATATCGAGCGCCTGGGTCTTGAACGCGCGCTGCAGCGCGGCCTTGAGCTTGCCCTTGGCATTGGCGTCGTCGAGCGCGTCGCGGCCAACCGCGATCCAGGCGCCGCGGCCCGGCGCCCGGGCGCGGACATCGGGGGCGACCCCGCCGTCGGGGCCGAGCGCAAGGCGGATGAAGTCGTCGCGGTTGCCCTTGGCGCGGGTCAGCACGCAGGTCCGTGTCGAACCCGCTCCTTCGTCAGCGCTGTCGGCGCTCAGGCCCTCATTGCGAAGAGTCCGCATTGGCGGCCTCCCCGGTTGCGGCGGGAGCTTCGGCTTCGTCCTCGAACCAATGGGCACGGGCGGCCATGATGACCTCATTGCCCTGCTCTTCGGTGAGCGAATATTCGGCCAGGATCCCGCCCTTGTCCTCGGGCCGGGTGCTCGGCTCGCGGCGCCGCGGCTCGACCCGCTTTTTCTGGATAAGCTCATCGGTGGCGAGGTCGGCGAGGTCGTCGAGCGTGAAGATTTTGGCCTTGCCCAGCGTGACCAGCATCTGTTCGGTCAAGTGCGGCAGCTCGGCCAGCGCATCTTCGACTCCAAGCTTGCGGCGCTGCTCGCGCGAAGCGGCTTCGCGCCGTTCGAGCGCTTCGGTGGCGCGGTTTTGGAGTTCGGCTGCGATATCCTCGTCGAGGCCCTCGATCGAGGCGATCTCATCGGCCCCGACATAGGCGACTTCCTCGAGGCTGGTGAAGCCTTCGGCGACGAGCAGCTGCGACAGCGTTTCATCGACGTCGAGCTCGCTTTGAAACAATTCGGTGCGCTCGGCGAACTCGCGCTGCCGTTTTTCGGAGGCGTCGGCCTCGGTGAGAATGTCGATTTGCGACGCGGTCAGCTGGCTTGCAAGACGCACGTTCTGACCGCGGCGGCCGATCGCCAGGCTCAACTGATCGTCGGGCACGACCACTTCGATGCGGCTTTCTTCCTCGTCGATCACGACCCGGCTGACGGTCGCCGGCTGGAGCGCATTGACGACGAACGTGGCGAGGTCCTCGCTCCACGGGATGATGTCGATCTTCTCGCCCTGAAGCTCCTGCACGACGGCCTGAACCCGGCTGCCCTTCATGCCGACGCAGGCGCCGACCGGGTCGATCGAGCTGTCGTGACTGATGACGCCGATCTTGGCGCGGCTGCCCGGGTCGCGGGC
>JARXKO010000014.1 GCA_030271595.1 Pseudomonadota bacterium
GGCGACTTTCCGCGCATCGCGTACAAGGATGCGCTCCTGAAATACGGCTCGGACAAGCCCGATCTGCGCAATCCGTTGCTGATCCACGACGTTGGCGATCATTTCATAGGCTCGGGCTTCGGTCTCTTCGCCGGACTGGTCGACAAGGGAATGAAGGTGCGCGCGGTTGCAGCGCCCGCAACGGCGGAAAAAAGCCGCAAGTTCTTCGATGAAATGAACGACTGGGCGCGGGGCGAGGGCTTCGCTGGCCTCGGCTACGCCACTCGCAAGAGCGGCGAATGGGGCGGCCCGATCGCCAAGAACCATGGCGCTGAAGGCATGGACAAGATCGCCGCCGCGATGGGCCTTGGCCCCGACGACGGACTGTTCTTCGCCGCCGGCGCGGAAGCGGACTCGGCTAGGCTCGCCGGTCTCGCCCGCACCCGCGTCGCCGAACAGCTCGAGCTGATCGAGCAGGACGCGTTCAAATTCTGCTGGATCGTCGATTTCCCGATGTTCGAATATAATGACGACAGCAAGAAGATCGACTTCAGCCACAACCCCTTCTCGATGCCGCAGGGCGAGATGGAAGCGTTGGAGTCCAAGGACCCGCTCGACATTCTCGCCTGGCAATATGACATCGTTTGCAACGGCATCGAGCTGTCGAGCGGCGCGATCCGCAACCATCGTCCCGACATCATGTACAAGGCGTTTGCAATCGCCGGCTACAGCCGCGCCGAAGTCGACACCAACTTCTCGGGCATGATCAACGCCTTCAAATATGGCGCTCCGCCGCACGGTGGATCGGCGCCCGGCATCGACCGCATCGTCATGCTGCTGGCGAACGAACCCAATATCCGCGAGGTCATCACCTTCCCGATGAACCAGAAGGCCGAGGATCTGATGATGAACGCGCCGGCAACGGTCAGCGACAAGCAGCTCAAGGAACTGTCGATCAAGGTCGTCGCCGACAGCTGAGCCGCTGCGCCACTGCGCGTATCGGGCTGTCCCGTTTTCGCGCAACTCCGGTCCCGGCGATTGCGCGGTCGGGATCGCGCCGATACTGTCGCTTTTCGGGGAACAGACAGGAATGGATCCGCGTGTGCCGATCGCCGCCGATCATATAGCCGACCTCGCGACCCTTCGCGAGCAGCTCGGTTCCGCTCAGCTGGCGCAGATCGCGCATCGACGCCGCGCGATCATCCTCTTCGAAGGGCCCGAAGGCGCGGGCAAGAAATTCGCGCTCAAGCAACTCGTCAGCGCGTTCGATCCTTGCCACACCAAGGTCGTCAGCGTTCACCGCGACCGCCGCGAAGCCGCCGACGGCCACTGGCTGGCGCGGTTCTGGCGCGAGCTTCCGGCTGCCGGGGAAAGCGTGTGCTTCTATCGCGGATGGTACCGCCGGGTACTCGACGAGCGCCTGTCGGGGCGGGTCGAGGACCAAGCGCTGGCGCGCGCCTTCGACGAAATCAACGAGTTCGAGGCGCAGCAGCGCGATTACGGGACCCTGATCATCAAACTTTATTTCGACGTTTCGCCGCAGGTCCAGGCGCAGCGCCTGGCCGAACGGTCGGCCAACGCGTGGCGAACCGGCCGGGATGACGAAGTGACTCTGGCCGCCGCCCATCCAGGCTACGCCCAGGCGCTCGAGGATTTGCGCGACAATAGCGACACGCGCTGGTCGCCGTGGCGGATCCTCGACGGCAATGACGAGGCCAAAGCAGCAACCCAGGCGCTGGCCGCGGTGCTCGACGATTATCGCGCGGCAATGCCAGCCGAACCGCCGCATGTGGTGAAAGCCGGCCCGCGCGCCGCTTAGGCGCTAGGCGCGCGCCTTAGGCCGGACTGGACTTGCCGAGATAGCGCGAGACGTGGAACGCGGTCTGCGCCGATTGCGACCGGCTGATCGAATCATAGACCACGCTATTTTCGATCACCCGCTGGACGTAGCCGCGGGTTTCCATGATCGGGATGGCCTCGATCCAGCGGATCATGTCGACATTGCCGCGCGGGTCGCCGTAGGTGTTGATCCACTTGCGGACATTGCCCGGCCCGGCATTGTAGCTGGCGACCGCGAGCGGGATGCTGCCGCCCCAGGTGTTGAGCATCCGCTGGAAATAGGCCGACCCGAGCAGGACGTTGTAACTGGGGTCGGAGAGCAGTCGGTTGGCGTCATAGCCGACGCCCATCTTGCCCGCCTGCTCGCGCGCCGTGCCGCGCATCAACTGCATTGTT
The DNA here is from genome assembly GCA_030271595.1 of Pseudomonadota bacterium. Lineage (GTDB taxonomy): Bacteria > Pseudomonadota > Alphaproteobacteria > Sphingomonadales > Sphingomonadaceae > Sphingomicrobium. The sequence continues at coordinate 2,215 of JARXKO010000014.1, forward strand.
CCAAGCGCCCCGGCATGGCTGATTGCATAAGGGTCGAACGAACTTTCCTGCCGGGCGATGCCGTGGACCAGCGCCCAGCTCGCGCTGCCGCTCGAGGGCAGGGAAGGGTAGCATTGGCGGACGTAGAACATCGTGCCGCTATTGCGCGCCATGCGCGCCACCCACACCGGCAGATCGGGGCGGGCGAGCTGCTGGCCAAGCTCGACTGCCAGATAGCGATCGGAATCGGCGCTCAGCGATTTGGCGAGGGCCTGGACGAATAGCGCTTGCTCGGTCGGGCGCTGCTGCTGGCCGAGGATGCGCATGGCCTGAACCAGGCGGCGGGAGTTGAATGCCGTCCGCTGGGCGGCGGTGGTGACATATTGCGGCACCGCCAGTGCCGGCGCTGGCACCGGACGGCCAAGCCGCTCGAGCGACAGCTGACCATAAAACAGCTCGGGATAGGCCGCGGCGCGCTGGAAATGGGCAGTAGCCTCGGCCGCACGGCCCGACGCGCTGGCAGCCCGTCCGGCCCAATATTCGCCCTTGCTCAACACCTGCAGCGACTGCCCGCCGCGGCCGTACCGGTCGAAGAGCGCGCCAGCCCCTGCCATATTGTTGAGCCGGTCATAGGCAATGCGTCCGCCAAGCCAGGTTATGCTGGTATATTTATCTCGAATATCATAAGGTTGTGTGGCGATGCTTACACCCACTGGAAGAGCGTCGTCGACCTGCCGCGCGATATTGTACGCGGTCTGAAATTGCCGCGCCTGCTGGGCTTCGCCGGCTTCGACCAGGGTCATCTCGTAGAAGCGGTCGAGGTCGGTCGGCCGGTAGAGAAATTGGTGCGGACGGGCGAACAGGTCGCGCGCGCTTTCGCCATAGCCATTGGCGCGAAGGTATCGGGCGCGGTCCATCATCAGGCCGGCGTCGCTGGTGACCGAGCCGATGACGGCGCCATAGCGCGCCTCTGCGTCGGGGGCGCCGGTCTGCATCGCGACGCGCGCGGCGAAGGCGGCCTGGCGCTGCGGGCTGGTCAGGGCGACGAAGCGCGCCGCGTCGCTGGCCCGTTTGTCGAACAGCAGCGAATCGGTGCGGGCGTCATGATCGGCGGTGGTGAAGCTGGCGCCATAGCGCGCCCACAGCGCCTGCTCGTCAGCCGCGGCGAGGTCCGAGGAGGCCCACGCCTTGCGCGCCGCATCGAGCGCTTCGGCGCTTCGTCCACTGGCCGCATAAGCCTCTGCCAGCCGCGCCCAGCCACTGCCGCTAAGCGGCTTGGCGGTGGCGAAGAAGGCGATGATCGTCGGGGCATAATCGCCGCTGCGCAACGCGGCCTCGGCCCAGCGGCGCATGGCTGTTTCGTCGGGCCAGCCGGGGTTGGCGATGAGGAAGCGGGCGTAATCGGCGAAGCTGTAGCCACTGCTGGCGCGCAATCGGCGCCAGTCGTTCAAGGCATAGCCGACATCATTCGAATAGGCCGCGGCTGGCGCTGGATAGGCCGGCGGATATTGCGCCGACCCGGCCGCGGTCGCGGTCAGGACAACAGGCAGCAGATATGCAACGCGCCACATGCTGGACATATTGGCTTCCCCCTCCTTATCAGGCCGTGAACGAGAACGCGGGAATGGCGAGGCCATTGCCGGCGTTACGGCAGAGGAAGTTAATCATGTTTTTCGGCTCAATTCCCGCGCTCGTGACGCCATTTGCGGCGGGACGAGTCGATGAAGCGCTATTCCGAGCGTTCGTCGCCTGGCAGGTGGCCGAGGGCAGCAATGGACTGGTCCCGTGCGGGACGACCGGTGAGGCCGCAACCTTGACCGACGCCGAACACCGCCGGCTGATCGAAATCGCGGTCGAGGGTGCTGCAGGGAAGGTTCCGGTCATCGCCGGGTGCGGGTCGAACAGCACCGCTCATGCGATCGCGCTGACCCGCGCGGCGAAAGAAGCGGGCGCCGACGCCGCGCTCCACGTTCCGCCTTATTACAATCGCCCCAATCAGGACGGCATCTACGCCCACCTCGCGGCGGTGGCCGGGGAGGGCATTCCGATCGTCCTCTACAATGTGCCGGCGCGGACGATCACCGACATCGCGGTCGAAACCATGGCGAAGCTGGCCAAGCTGCCCAATGTCGTCGGGGTCAAGGATGCGACCGGCAACCTCGCCCGTGTTTCTGCCCAGCGCGAGGCATGCGGACCGGATTTCGTTCAGCTGTCGGGCAATGACGACATGGCCCTGGGCTTCAACGCCATGGGCGGCGTGGGCTGCATTTCGGTAACCGCCAATGTCGCCCCGCGGCTGTGCAGCGAGTTTCAGAAGGCGACGCGCGAGCAACGCTGGGACGATGCGCTTGCCTTGCAGGACCGGCTCTATCCGCTCCACGCGGCCTTGTTCACCGATGCCTCGCCAGGCCCGGTCAAATATGCCCTCAACCGCGTACGGCCGGATTTTCCAGCCGACTTGCGCCTGCCGATGACCGAGGCGTCGGCGGCATCGAAAAAGGCGGTCGATGCCGCGCTTTCCCATGCCGGACTGATCTGACCGCCGATGGCGCGCGCGCTTCCCACACCGTTCGACAAGGCCAAGGTCGTCGCCGACAACCGGCGCGCTTATTACGAATATTTCGTCGAGGAGAAATTCGAGGCCGGGATCGAGTTGATGGGCACCGAGGTCAAGTCGCTGCGCGGCGGCGAGGGCTCGATCGCCGAGAGCTATGCCATGGTCGAGGGCGAGGAGGTGTTCCTCGTCAATTCGAACATCCCGGCCTATGCCAAGGGCAGCTGGATGAACCACGAACCGCGGCGCAAGCGCCGCCTGCTGCTCAAGAAGCGCGAGATCGCCAAGCTCCACGGCTCGATCACCCGCCAGGGGCTCACCTTGATTCCGCTGTCGCTCTATTTCAACGCCCGCGGCCGGGCCAAGGTCGAACTTGCGCTGGCTCGCGGCAAGAAGCTCCACGACAAGCGCGAGACGATCAAGGAACGCGACTGGAAGCGCGACCAGCAGCGGCTGTTGCGGCACAATGGTTGAGCGCCGATCCCTGCTGGCGATGCTCAAGGACCATTGGCCGACCCGTGAATCGATCGGCCGCAACCGCTTCTTGAAGCCGTTCGCCAAATATCTCGGTGATCCGTGCCTGTGGCGCCTGACCCGCCGATCGGTCCCCCGAGGAGTCGCGCTGGGGCTGTTCGTCGGCCTCATCATTCCGATCCTCCACACCGTGATCGCGGCGTTGCTGGCGGTTCCGGCGCGGGCCAATGTCGCGGTCTCGGCAGGGTTCACCTTGCTCATCAACCCGCTGACCATCCCGCCAATCTATTACGCCGCCTACCGGATCGGCTCGTGGGAGCTCCACCACGACCGGCAGCTGGTCGATCCTGTCGCCGCCGAGCGGGTCTCGGGCGAGCTCGGGCGGATGCTGTTCTGGATTCACGAGGCATCGGCGCCAATCGCGGTGGGGGTGCTGACGCTCGCGGTCAGCGCCGCCGCGATCGGCTATTTCTCGTCCGCCGTGGGGTGGCGCTGGTGGCGCGGAAGCAAGTGGCGCGAGCGCCGCTATCGCCGGCGCGGCGTTCCGCCGCCCCAGGAAAGCTGACATTCGCAGTTGCCACGGGCACGGTTGTCGATTGTCGGTGGCTGGTTCAATATCGCGCTTTCATGGGTTCAACTACGTGATCTTGCGTTCGAGGGGATTGAAATGATTCGTTTTATTGCCGCCGCTTTGGCGTCCACCGCACTGGCTGGCTGCGCCGCGCAGATGCAGCCCGCGCCGCCGATGGTCGCTGCGCTCGACGCACCGCCGCCGGCGCCCGTCGCCGAGGCGATCGTGGCCGCGCCAAAGCCCGAAATCGGCAGCTTCGGCTTCGACTCCGCCGGCATGGACCATGACATCCGCGCCGGTGACGATTTCTACAATTACGCCAACGGCACCTGGGCCAAGACCACGCCGATCCCGGCCGACAAATCGGGCTACGGAATGTTCACCAAGCTCGATGATGTTTCGCGGGAACGCACGCACCAGCTGATCGAGGATTCGGCCAAGGATCCCAACAGCCGCATTGGCGCGACATTCGCCAGCTTCATGGACGAAGCGGGCATCGAAGCGCGCGGACTGACCGGCTTCAATCCGTGGCTCGACCAAGTCCGCGGACTCAAGTCGAAGGCCGGTCTCGCCGCGCTGTACGCCCAGGCCGACAAATATGCGATCGACACGCCATTCGGAGATTATGTCGGCCAGGACGACAAGCTGCCCGAGCAATATTCGCTGTCGCTGGCTCAGTCCGGCCTCGGCATGCCCGACCGCGATTATTATCTGTCGAAGGACGCCAAGCTGGTCGATACCAAGACCAAATACCTTCAGCATCTGACGACCATGCTAACGCTCGCTGGCGAGGCCGATGCAGCCGCGCGCGCCAAGGCGATCCTCAATTTCGAGAGCAAGATCGCGGCGGTCAGCTGGACCAAGGTGCAGAACCGCGACGCGACCAAGGTCTATAACAAGATGACCTTGGCGCAGCTGCAAAAGCTAGCACCGGGGTTCGATTTCCGCACGCTGTTCCGCGACACCGGGGCGCCGGTCGACTCGCTGATTGTCGCACAGCCGAGCGCGATCAAGGCCATCGCCGGGCTGATCGCGCGCGCGCCGCTGGGCGTACTCAAAGACCAGCTGCTGGTGCGTTCGCTCGACGGCTATGCGGCCTATTTGCCGAAGTCCTTCGATCAGGAGCATTTCTCGTTTTACGGCACCACCTTGTCGGGCACGCCGCAGCAGCGAGATCGATGGAAGCGCGGGGTCGATTTCACCGTTGACACGCTGGGCGACGAAGTCAGCCAGCTCTACGTTGCCAAATATTTCCCGCCGGCGACCAAGGCGGCGGCAGACGAACTCGTCCACAATATCATCGGAGCGATGGACCGCAGGCTTGACCAGCTCGACTGGATGACCGCCGAAACCAAGGTCAAGGCGCATGCCAAACTCGCTGCCTTCACGCCGAAGATCGGCTATCCGAGCCAATGGCGCGACATGACCGGCCTCCAGGTCGACCGCGGCGATGTTCTCGCCAACGCCATGCGCTCGGCCGAATTCGAGCATGCCTATAACGTCGGCCATCTCGGCGGCCCGATCCGGCGCTGGGAATGGGGGATGACCCCGATGACCATCAACGCCTATGCCAACCCCGGGCTGGTGGAAATCGTTTTCCCGGCGGCGATCCTGCAGCCGCCATTCTTTGATCCCAATGCCGACCCGGCGATCAATTACGGTGGCATCGGCGCGGTTATTGGCCACGAGCTGAGCCATCATTTCGACGATCAGGGCGCCAAATACAACGCCGAGGGCCGCCTCACCGATTGGTGGACCAAGGCCGATGTCGATGCCTTCAACAGCCGCCTCGACAAGCTCGGCAAGCAGTATGACGCCTATGAGCCGCTGCCGGGAATGCATGTTCAGGGCAAGCTGACGATGGGCGAGAATGTCGCCGACCTCGCCGGGCTGACGATTGCCCACGATGCCTATATTGCGTCGCTCAAAGGCCAGACCCCGCCAATCATCGACGGCACGACCGGAGATCAGCGCTTCTATCTCGGCTGGGCGCAAGTGTGGCGCAACAACATCCGAGAGGCGAGTATCCGCCAGCGCTTGCTGGTCGATCCGCACTCGCCGCCGTCGCTGCGTGTATCGACGGTGCGCAACCTCGATCCGTGGTATCAGGCTTTCGGTGTCCAGCCGGGCCAGGCGCTCTACCTCACGCCCGAACAAAGGGTCCGGATCTGGTAGGGATGGCAGGGAGCCAGTCGATCTGAATGCTTCATCAGCAATTACCACTGATTGAACGCGGGTCCGACGGCCCTTTCGGCCGCTTGCTGGTTCCGGCGCTGGTGCTTGGCGCGGGCTTGAGCATGTCCATGCTGTTGCTCGTCGCGGCGCAGCCGGTGCTGGCCGGGGCCGCGGTGCTTGGCTCAGCGATTGCCGCCTTCGTTGCCGATCGCCGCTCGGCGATCCGGCCGACGATGCCCGGCGCTCTTGCTTCGGGACTCGACTTCTCGCTCGTCGGCGCGGCGCTCGGGCTGGCCAGCGAACCGGCGGCTCTGACCGACGGTGACGGCCGCTTGCTGATCGCCAACGCCGCCTATCGCGAGCGCTTCGGGAGCAGCCGGCCGCCCCTCGGCCTGGCCAGCGACGAAGGCTCCTTGCAGGGCCTCGAGGCGGCGCGCAGCATGGCTTGGCGCGACGGGGCCGGCTGTGCTGGCGGGATCGAGACCGATGCAGGCGCCGTGCCCGTCACCGTCGAGCGCGCGGGCGCCAGCGGCGGCTTCCTCCTGTGGCGCTTCCCCGATCCCGCACTGGCGGACCCGCTGACCCTCGCCGTAAAGCGTGCCGAAGGGGTGATGGGCGAGCGCCTCGCCGCGGCCGGGATCATGGTCGCGGTCATCGATTCCAACGGCGTCCTGGTGAGCGGAAATACATTGTTCGATTCGCGCGCGCTCGGCGCCGGGCAGGAACATGGCTCGGTTCCGTTCCGCGACCTCATCCGGGCGGGCGATGACCAACGCATGCAGCTGCGCGGGGAAGGCGACAATGCGGCGGTCCTGCGCGGAATTTATTTGCCCCTCGATCCCGACGCCGAAAGCGGGGCCGGGACCTTCCTCATTCTCGAGAACGGCGACGGCACCTCGCTCAACCAGGCGGCCAACGTCCAGGCCTTGCTCGACGTCCTTCCGGTGGGCCTGGCGCTGGTCGATCGCGACGGGCGCTTCGTCACGCTCAACCAGGCGTTCCGCCAGGCCGCGGGCCTGAGCAGCGGCGCGACGCCGGTCTACCCTGGCGATCTGGTGGTCAAGGAGGACAAGGCCGCGGTCGCCGACGCGGTCCGCCGCAACGCGCGCGGGCCGGCCATGTCTGGCGATCTCGCGGTGCGGCTGGCGCGTCTTCCGGGCGAGCCGGTGGCGCTGACCATCGCCGGCCTGCGCGGGCTCGGCGATGCGGTCGTGCTGCTCCTGCTCAAGGACAATAGCGAGGAAGCCAAGCTCAAGCGGCAAGTGGCGCAGGCGACCAAGATGCAGGTCGTCGGCCAGCTCGCCGGCGGCGTCGCGCACGACTTCAACAACATCCTGACCGCGATCATCGGCCATTGCGACCTCATGCTGATGCGCCACACGCCCGGCGACAGCGATTATGACGACATCCAGCAGATCAAGTCGAACTCGAACCGAGCCGCCGGCCTGACCCGCCAGCTGCTCGCCTTCTCGCGCCAGCAGACGCTCCGCCCGCAAGTCCTGCAATTGCCCGACGTGATCAGCGAAGTCTCTCATCTGCTCAAGCGGCTGCTCGGCGAGACAGTCGAGCTGGTGGTCAAGCACGGCCGCAATCTGGGGCCGGTGCGCGCCGACCCGGGGCAGCTCGAGCAGGTCATCATCAACCTTGCGGTCAACGCCCGCGATGCCATCGCTTTGAAGGGCAGCGGGATGCTCACCATCCAGACCTATTCGGTCCGCGCCGATCAGGTCGCGGAGCTCGGCTCGGACATCCTCCCGGTTGACGATTACAGCGCCTTGTCGGTGTCCGACACGGGCTGCGGCATCGCCGCCAACGTGCTCGGCAAGATCTTCGAGCCGTTCTTCACCACCAAGGAAGTAGGCAAAGGCACCGGCCTCGGGCTGGCGACCGTCTATGGCATCGTCAAGCAGTCGGGCGGCTTCATCTTTGCCGATTCGAAGGTTGGCGAGGGGACCCGCTTCGTCATTTATCTGCCCGTCTTTCGCGAGGAGGCGGGCGCCGCCAAGTCACGGTCCCCGGTCGCTGCGAAAAAGGACGAATTGTGGGGCAGCGGCAATGTCCTGCTGGTCGAGGACGAAGCCAATGTCCGAAGCGTCGCCGAGCGTGCGCTCAGCCGTCACGGCTATTCCGTGACCACCGCCGACAATGGCGAGGAGGCGCTCGACATCCTTGGCCGCGGCGGCGATTTCGTCCTCCTCATCAGCGATGTCGTAATGCCCGGGATGGACGGCCCGACGATGGTCGCCGAGGCGCGCAAGAGCCGTCCCGGCCTCAAGATTTTGTTTATGTCGGGCTATGCCGAGGAGCAATTGCGCAACTCGATCGACATCGAGGACGTCAACTTCCTTGCCAAGCCATTTTCCGTCACCGACTTGGCCGAAGCGACGCGGCGGGCGATTGGCCCAAAATAAGCGTTGCTCTTTGCAATCGGGCGGGTATGCGAACCGGTCAATGGCCGATCCCCGCTCCATCCTGATCGTCGAAGACGAACCGCTCATCGCCATGATGCTCGAGGATTTCATCGAAACGCTCGGGCACCGGGTGTGCGCCACCTGCGACAGCGTCGGTGAAGCGCTTGAGTGGGTCGGCAAGGGCGGGTTCGATCTGGCCATCCTCGACGTCCATTTGAAGGGCGATAATGTGTGGCCGGTCGCCGCCGCGCTGACCAGGGACAAGATCCCCTTCGTCGTCGCCACCGGTGGGCACGTCGACCCGCCGCCGGCCGAGTTCGCCGAGGTCACGGTGATCGAGAAGCCCTACACGATCGAGCGCGTGACATCGGTGATCGACGCCGCTCTGGCCAGCGCCTGAGCGTGAGCGACGGCTGGCCGGCAGGCCGCGCCCAATCCTGATGATCGACATCCAGACCCATTTCGTCTTTCCGACCCACGCCGTATCCCCCGCCGGGCCCTTACCGGCCGACGGTGAACGCTGGTCATTGAACACGTCCGACGGGGCCAGGCTGAGCGGCATTCACTTCCCGCCCGGCGACCCGGGCAGCGTGGTCGAACTGATCCTCGGCTTCGGCGGCAACGGCTGGAACGGCCAGGACGTCGCCGAATATCTCCACAACCTCTACCCCGGCGCGCATGTCGTCGCCTTCCACTATCGCGGCTACCGGCCATCGACTGGAACGCCGTCGGCGGCAGCGCTGATCGACGATTCGCCGCTGATCTTCGATCTTGCGGTCAAGCGTCTCAAGCCCGGCAAGGTCTTCGCCGCCGGCTTCAGCATCGGCAGCGGAATCGCGGCGCAGCTGTCGGCCAAGCGCGATCTCGACGGGATGCTGCTGGTGACGCCGTTCGACTCGCTCAAGTCGGTCGCCCAGTCGTTTTACCCCTGGCTGCTGATCGCGCCTTTCTTCCATCACGAGATCGATGCCGCCTCGGCGCTCGTGGGCAGCAAGACCGCGGTCGCGATCCTGGCCGGCGCCAATGACGAAATCGTCGCCACCGAACGCACCGACGCGCTGCGCAAACAGACTCCGAACCTCGTCTTCGATCGGACCATCGCCGGCGCTGGTCACAACGACATTTACGCCCGTTCCGACTTCCAGCAGGCGATGAAAGAGGCGCTCATTGCGCTTGGCGGCTGAGCCCGTACTTGCGGGTTTGGCTCGAGCTTTCCATATCTTTCAACGGCAAACGAGAATCCCAAAGCGGGCCGTTAACGTCTCTGACGGTTGATTGTGCGACAAAGCGGGCTAGCATGGGGCACAACCGACGGCCGCTCTTGGCCCAAATGCAAGGACGAGAATGACCAAGCTTCAAGGCGGTGACAGCAAGAGCACGCTCTATTGCTCATTCTGCGGCAAGTCGCAGCACGAGGTCCGCAAGCTGATTGCCGGGCCGACGGTGTTCATCTGCGACGAATGCGTCGAGCTGTGCAACGACATCATCCGCGAGGAATCGAAGTCGTCGCTGGTCAAAACCCGCGACGGCGTTCCGACCCCGCTCGAAATCTGCAACGTCCTCGACGATTATGTCATCGGCCAGAGCCGCGCCAAGCGGGTGCTCTCGGTCGCCGTCCACAATCATTACAAGCGGCTCAACCACGGTTCGAAGACCGGCAATGAGGTCGAGCTCGCGAAATCGAACATCCTGCTGATCGGCCCGACCGGCTGCGGCAAGACCTTGCTCGCCCAGACCTTGGCTCGAATTCTCGACGTGCCCTTCACCATGGCCGACGCGACCACGCTGACCGAGGCCGGCTATGTCGGCGAGGATGTCGAGAACATCATCCTCAAATTGCTTCAGGCGTCCGATTACAACGTCGAAAAGGCGCAGCGCGGGATCGTCTACATCGACGAGATCGACAAGATCAGCCGCAAGTCGGACAATCCCTCGATCACCCGCGACGTGTCGGGCGAGGGGGTCCAGCAGGCGCTGCTCAAGCTGATGGAAGGCACCACCGCGAGCGTTCCGCCGCAGGGCGGGCGCAAGCATCCGCAGCAGGAGTTCCTCCAGGTCGACACGACCAACATCCTGTTCATCTGCGGCGGCGCTTTCGCTGGCCTCGAAAAAATCATCGCCGATCGTCTTCAGGGTAAATCGATCGGCTTCGGCGCCCACGTTGCCGCCCCAGACGAGCGCAAGACCGGCGAAGTGCTCAAATCGACCGAGCCCGAGGATCTGCTCAAATTCGGCCTGATCCCCGAATTCATCGGCCGCCTGCCGGTCATCGCGACCCTCACCGACCTCGACGAGGAAGCACTGGTCAAGATCCTGGTCGAACCCAAGAACGCGTTGGTGAAGCAATATGCGAAGCTGTTCGACATGGAGAATGTCGAGCTCGAATTCACCGACGAGGCGCTTCACGCCATCGCCAAGAAGGCGATCGAGCGCAAAACCGGCGCGCGCGGTCTGCGCTCGATCCTCGAGAGCATCCTTCTCGACACGATGTTCGACCTGCCGTCGATGGAGGACATCGGCGAAGTTCATATCGACAAGGACGTGGTCGAAGGGCGCAAGGACCCGGTGCGGGTCTATTCCTCGGCCGACAAGGCCGCCGACGACGCCGCCTAGGCGCTAACCCGGGAGCTCAGTCGCCGCCGCGCACCGCTGCGCTGAGCTGCGGCGCATAGCGCTCCATCAAATGCGCGTCGCGGCCGTAAGTGTCGGGCAGGAACGCGACTCCGGTGGCGGTCGGCTGGACCGTCAGATAGGTCATATAGACCGGCACTGGCGCGGGCAGGTTCACTTCCTCTTCGATCTTCGGATTGGAGCCCTGGGGGACCGAACCGCCGAACAGCCAGCGGGCGAAACGCTTGTAATCCTCGACCCGGACACAGCCGTTGCTGATCCACAGCTCATTCTTGGTGAAATGCTCTTTCTCCGGCGAATCGTGGAGGTAGATGCCGAAGTAATTGGGCAGCATGAATTTCATCATGCCCATTGAATTGGCCGGACTTGGAAGGCGCCGCAGCCGCACTTCCTGACGGCCCTCGACGACCGCCTGCCAGTCGATCGTTTTGGGGTCGATCAGCTTGGCATCTTCGCCATAGCCGGTCAGCACCTGATATTCACGGTCGCTAAGATAGCTTACGCCCTGGGCGGCAATGCGCGGCGCGATCAGGCTCCTCACCAGCTCGGGCGGGACGTTCCAGTAAGGATTGACGCTGGCGTAACGGATATAGGCCGCCATCATCGGGGTTGCGGTTTCGGACTTGCCGACGACGATCTTCATGCTGTCGACCTTGCGACCGTTTTCCCATAGCGACAGGCGCGCGTCGCCGGCATCGACGATGGCGTAGCGCGGCTGCTCTTCGGGCGCCGGCAGGCGCTTGGCCCGTTCCATGTTGATGATGATCAGCTGCTCATAATAAGCGGCGCCGCGGTTGAGGCTCTCGATCGTCGCGCCACCGGCGATGCCGTCGGCCTTCATCCCGTGGACGCCCTGATAATCCTTGACTGCTGCGGCGAGCGGGGCGTCGTACGTGCCCCCCGGGGCAAGGCCGAGGCGCATGCGCAAGGCATTGACCCGCTCTCCGGTCGATCCCGGCTTGACCGCCGGCCCCGCGGGTATCTCGATTTGTGGCAAGCTGCCCCAACGCTGGCGATACTTGACCAGTCCGCGGCGCAGATCGGTATAGATCGGGTTGACCGACGTGAACATGTCGACCGGCGCGCCGCTCCATGAATCGAACGAAATATTGTGGAGCAGCCGATTGTCCTGGACCGAGCGCGGAACCAGGTCCTGGTCGATATAGATCATATCGACGCCCTGCTCGATCGCCGGCGGCAGGTCGATCGGCTCAAGCGCCGCCCCGCGTTTCGAGGCGGCGGGCGCCTGACCCTGCTGCGGGATCACCGGCGGCCGGGCTTCCCACGGCTCGGCGACCGCAGCCGGAGGCGGTTGCCACCCGGCGACTGGCGGCGGGGGTGGGGGCGGATAGCCATAGCCCTGGGCCACCGCGGCGGCGGGAAGGATGAGCGCGCCAAGCGCGAGCAAGCTGGTTTTTCTGTTCACGATGCCGACCATAGTGCCTGAAACTGAACGAAAGCGGAATCCCTCATTCATTTGAACAGCTTCGATGGCGCCGCCACGGCAAGCGCAAGCGAGAAGCGGGGGCGTTTGTTGCGAATGGGCAATGCCCCGCCCATATACCGGCCATGACCCGAATCCTCCCAATCCTGCCACTCCGCGACATTGTCGTTTTCCCCCACCGCATCGTCCCGTTGTTCGTCGGCCGCGAGAAATCCGTCGCCGCGCTGGAAGCGGCCATGGCCGAGGACAAGGAATTGTTCCTCGTCGCCCAGCTCGACCCGAGCGAGGACGATCCCGACCGCGACGCGCTTTACGACCTTGGCGTCGTCGCCACCGCGATGCAGCTGTTGAAGCTGCCCGACGGCACCGTCCGCGTGCTGGTCGAGGGCGCCCGGCGGGCGCGGCTGGTCGAGCTCCATGCCCGGGACGGCTTCATTGCGGCCGAGGTCGAGGACGTCGCCGAGGAGGAGGCCGACGGCCCCGAGACCCAGGCGCTGATGCGCTCTGTCGTCGACCAGTTCGATAATTACGCCAAGCTCAACAAGCGCCTGCCGCCCGAAACCGGGATCCAGCTGGGCGAGATCGATCAGCCCTCGATGCTCGCCGATGCGGTTGCCTCGAACCTGTCGATCAAGGTTGCCGACAAGCAGGCGCTGCTTGGGGAACTCAATCCCTCGCGCCGGCTCGAAATGGTGTTCGCCTTCATGGAAGGCGAGCTCGGCGTGCTCCAGGTCGAAAAGAAGATCCGCAGCCGGGTCAAGCGGCAGATGGAAAAGACCCAGCGCGAATATTATCTCAACGAGCAATTGAAGGCGATCCAGCGCGAGCTCGGCAACGAGGGCGAGGAAAGCGGCGACGAACTCGTCGAACTGGCCGAGAAAATCCGCAAGACCCGCCTCAGCAAGGAAGCTCGCAGCCGCGCCAATGCCGAGCTCAAGAAGCTCCGGGCGATGGCGCCGATGTCGGCCGAAGCAACCGTCGCGCGCAACTATCTCGACGTGCTGCTGGGCCTGCCGTGGGGCAAGAAAAGCCGGGTCAAGAAGGATATCGCCGAGGCCCAGCAGATCCTCGACGAGGACCATTACGGCCTTGAAAAGGTCAAGGAACGGATCGTCGAATATCTTGCCGTCCAGGCGCGCACCAACCGCCTCAAGGGGCCGATCCTGTGCCTCGTCGGACCGCCTGGCGTGGGCAAGACCTCGCTCGGCCGCTCGATCGCCCGCGCGACCGGCCGCGAATTCGTCCGCCAATCACTTGGCGGGGTCCGCGACGAAGCGGAAATCCGCGGTCACCGCCGCACGTATATCGGGTCGATGCCGGGCAAGATTATCGCCAATCTGAAGAAGGCGGGGACGAACAATCCGCTGTTCCTGCTCGACGAGATCGACAAGCTCGGCCAGGATTTCCGCGGCGATCCCTCGTCGGCGCTCCTGGAAGTGCTCGATCCCGAGCAGAACAATCGCTTTCAAGACCATTATCTCGAGCTCGACTATGATTTGTCGGACGTCATGTTCGTGACCACCGCGAACAGCCTCGACATGCCCCAGGCGCTGCTCGACCGGATGGAGATCATCCGCCTCGAGGGCTATACCGAGGATGAAAAGGTCGAGAT
>JARXKO010000015.1 GCA_030271595.1 Pseudomonadota bacterium
GCCCCCGCCCATGGTGAAATGGTCGTAGCGGCATTGTTCGTTGCCGGTGAAGAACTTGCCCTTGGGCTGCTTGACGTCTTCGGCCGTCAGGCACGACGTGAACTCATGCTGCTGGTTCTGGGCGGCGGCGGACTTCATCCGTTTGACCATCTCGGGCGGCATGCCCGGAATGTCGAACGCGTCGATGGTCATGTTCGACTGCCATTCGCCGGGACGCACGAAGCTTCCGCTGCCGCTTGCAGCGCGGACCTTGGCGGCGACTTCATCGACGCTTGCGTTCTTGGCATCGATGCTCGGCGAGCGGTTGCACGCGGCGAGCGCCAGGGCGCAGGCGCCGATCCCAACGATTGCTTTCATTTTGTCCCCCAATGATTGCCGCCGCGACGATACAGGCTAAGCTCCGTGCTCGCCAGCGTTTGTGCGACGGGCGCGTTGCGAATGCCTGCGCGCCCCTCCATATTCACCGCCTATGGCCGTCCAAATCCGCACTTCGCTCGCCGAGCCCGATAGCGGCGAGAGCTTCGTCCCGCATCGCCCGCCGCGCCCGGCCAAGGCCGAGGGCGGGCGCAAGTTCGTGCTCGAATCCGACTATGAACCGGCCGGCGACCAGCCCGCCGCCATCGCCGAACTGGTCGAAGGCATCCGCGATAATGGCGAGGTCAGCCAAGTGCTCCTCGGGGTCACCGGCTCGGGCAAGACCTTCACCATGGCCAAGGTTATCGAGACCCTGCAACGCCCGGCGCTGGTCATGGCCCCGAACAAGATCCTGGCCGCCCAGCTCTACGGCGAATTCAAGCGGCTGTTCCCGAGCAATGCGGTCGAATATTTCGTCAGCTACTACGATTATTACCAGCCCGAGGCCTATGTCCCGCGGTCGGACACCTACATCGAGAAGGAAAGCTCGGTGAACGAGGCGATCGACCGCATGCGCCATTCGGCCACGCGCTCGTTGCTCGAACGCGACGACGTCATCATCGTCGCCTCGGTCTCCTGCCTCTACGGCATCGGTTCGGTCGAGACCTATTCGGCGATGGTGTTCAGCCTCAAGAAGGGCGCCCACGAGGATCAGCGCGAAATCATCCGCAAGCTCGTCGCGCTTCAATATCGCCGCAACGACCAGGGCTTCGCGCGCGGCAATTTCCGGGTCAAGGGCGACAATCTCGAGATTTTCCCGTCGCATTATGAGGACACCGCGTGGCGCGTCAGTTTCTTCGGCGACGAGGTCGAGGAGATCGTCGAATTCGACCCGCTGACCGGCAAGAAGATCGCGAGCCTCGACAGCATCAAGGTCTATGCCAATTCTCATTATGTGACTCCCGGCCCGACGCTCAAGCAGGCGATGGAGGCAATCCGCCACGAACTCGCCGAGCGCTTGAAGGAGCTGGTCGCCGAAGGCCGGCTACTGGAAGCGCAACGGCTCGAGCAGCGGACCAATTTCGACCTCGAGATGATCGCCGCCACCGGCAGCTGCGCGGGGATCGAGAATTACAGCCGCTTCCTCACCGGCCGCCTGCCGGGCGAGCCGCCGCCGACCCTGTTCGAATATCTGCCCGACAATGCCTTGCTGTTCGTCGACGAAAGCCACCAGACGGTGCCGCAGATCGGCGCCATGGCGCGCGGCGATCACCGCCGCAAGATCACGCTCGCCGAATATGGCTTCCGCTTGCCCAGCTGCATCGACAATCGCCCGCTGCGCTTCAACGAATGGGAAGCGATGCGCCCGCAGACGACGTTCGTCTCGGCTACCCCCGGGCCGTGGGAAATGAACGAGACCGGCGGAGTCTTTTCGGAACAGGTCATCCGTCCGACCGGCCTCATCGACCCGCCGGTCGAGATCAAGCCGGTCGAGGACCAGGTCGACGATCTGGTCAACGAGGCCAAGAACACCGCGCGGCTCGGCTATCGCACCCTGGTCACGACCCTGACCAAGCGCATGGCCGAGGATTTGACCGAATATCTCCACGAGGCCGGCCTCAAGGTCCGCTACATGCACAGCGATGTCGAGACCCTCGAGCGGATCGAGCTGATCCGCGAGCTCCGCCTCGGGGTCTATGACGTGCTGGTCGGGATCAATCTGCTGCGCGAGGGGCTCGATATTCCCGAATGCGGGCTGGTCGCGATTCTCGACGCCGACAAGGAAGGTTTCCTGCGCTCCGAAACCTCATTGATCCAGACCATCGGCCGAGCCGCGCGCAACGTCGACGGGCGCGTCATCCTCTACGCCGACACCATCACCGGCTCGATCGAGCGCGCGCTCAACGAGACCGGGCGCCGGCGCGAGAAGCAGGAAGCGTACAACCTCGAGCACAACATCACCCCGGCCTCGATCAAGAGCCACATCAACGACATCATGGGCGACGTCAGCCAGCGCGACGGAGTCGTGGTCGACACCGGCGACGAGGAGCGGCCGCACCTCGTGGGCCACAATCTCAAGGCCTATCTCGCCGACCTCGAACAGCGCATGCGCAATGCCGCCGCCGACCTCGAGTTCGAGGAAGCGGCGCGTCTGCGCGACGAAATCCGCCGGCTCGAGGAGGATGACCTCGGGATACCCCACGACGACCGCGCGGCCCCGCGCGCGCTTGGCCATTCCACCGAAGGCAGGCCCGGCACCCGCAAAGGCCGCTTCGGCAAATCGCAACGGACGCGGTTCGGGGGCGCCCGACGCGGCTGAGCGGATCGCCTAGCGCAACACCCCGGTCTTGGTTTCGCGCATCGCGTACCATAACTGGGCGATCGCGAGTGCGATGATGATCAGCGGCATGTATTTCGCGGGCCCGTCGTGCATCGGCGATGGCGGCCCGAGATATTGGGCGCCGAAGCTGACCACAGCGCCGAGCAGGGACGCGGCGAAGGCATGAACCGCAAAGCGGCTGCGCATCAGCAGCAGCACCGAGCCCAGCAGCGCGCCCCACACCCCAAGGCCCCAGCCGATCGCAGCGGGAAGCGACATTTTATCGATGTAGGCGAGGATCGCGTTGGGATCGCCGCCCGTGCTGCCCAGATAGGCCATGTTGTGGGTTCGGGTCATGACATAGTCATAGCCGCCGATGCAGTTCCAGATCAGCGACAGGATGCCGACGATCCACAGGTGCATTGGCGCCTTCGCGCTCGCTGCTTGTTGCATAGTCCCCTCCCGCCGGGCCGCGAATGGGGGCGCCGGCTGGGTTGAACAGACGCCCCGACATGCCTCCCTGTCAAGCCGTCAGCGAAACGACCCTCACCGCCGCTGCGCTGCAAGCCGCGACATCAGCAGCGCGGCGCGCTTGGCCTGTTTGAAGATCGACGGGATATCGACCTGCTCCGCCGGGGTGTGGTCGCCGCTGCTGTCGGCGCCGAGCCCGATCAGCCCGTCGACGTCCTGGGCGACGAAGCTGATGTCGCCGGCGCCGCGCTTGGCCGGGTCGAGCTCGCCCATCTCCGCCAGGCCAAGGTCGCGGTTGACGCCGTTGAGCTGGGCCAGGAGCGCGCGGCTGCCAGCGGTCGGGGGCATTGGCGGGTAGCTGTCGGGATCGAAACTGATCGCCGCGCTTGCCCCCGGCAGCGGCTGGGCAACGATCGCCCGCATTTTGGCCTCGACGCGGTCGATCTGCTCCTGGCTCAGCGCGCGCAGATCGCCGCGGGCGAAGGCGGTGGCGGCGATGATATTGGTCTTGCCGCTGGCCTCGATCCGGATCTTGCCAGCGTCGACCGTCATGCGTTCGCCGCCGCCCATCAACCCGACGTTGAAGGTCAGGCTCGGCTCGGGCAGCTCGCGGCGGAACTGGTCGATGATCCGGGCGAGTTCGTAATTGGCGCCATAGCCGGCGCCGGCGCCGACCCCGCTCGAATGGCCGCTCTTGCCGGTGACGGTGACGGTCCAGCTGCCGGCGCTGCGCCGGGCGATCGAGCCGATATCCTTGCCGTCCTGCTGCGCCAGGCCTTCGAAATCGAGAGCGGCATCGGCCTTCTTGCCCTCGGCGACGAGGTCTTGGCGCGAAATCGCCAGCGGGTTGCCGGCATCCTCCTCGTCGCCGCTGAGGAAGACGGTGACGTTGGCGTTCTTCAGGGTCCCGGCGGCCTTCATCGCCCGCAGCGCGGCGACGATCACCGCCATCCCGCCCTTGTCGTCGCCCGACCCTGGACCGTGGGCGATATCGCCGTCGCGGACCCAGTGCTGGAACGGCGAATCGGCCTCGAACACCGTGTCGAGATGGCCGATCAGAAGCAGGCGCCTGCCCGACTTGCTTCCGCGATGGCGGGCGACGATGTGGCCGGCGCGGCCAGCCGCCTTCATGTCGATCCAGTCGACCGCAAAGCCCAATGGCTCAAGCTCGGCGCGGAGCATTTTCCCGACTCGCTCGACCCCCGGCAAATTGAGGGTGCCGCTATTGGTCTCGACCCAGGCACCGAGCATGGCCGTGGTCCGCGCCTGCTCGGCGTCGATTGTCGCGATCATGCGCTGCTCGGCGGGGGTCGGGACGGCGAGGCTTGGGCTCGGAAGCACGGCGCATAGCAGCGCGGCGAGTGGGGCGAGGTGAATCCGCATGGCGCAAGAGTAGCGTGACATTCCCGCTTCGCCCAGCCCCGCCGAGCGAACCCAAAATAGAAGTAACACTTTCCTACAACGAACCAATAAGGTTACAGCTTGGCGACTCGGCGAGCCTGGAGGGGGCAATGGACAAGGTGATTGACATCGACTCGCTGGTTGAACAGCTGATTGATCGCGAGGGCGGCTATGTGAATAACGCCGCCGACCGCGGCGGCCCGACCTGTTTCGGAATCACCCAGGAGGTCGCTCGCGCCAATGGCTATTTCGGCTCGATGCGGGCGCTTCCCCGCGACGAGGCGGCCGCAATCTACACCCGGCTCTACTGGCTGCGGCCCAACTATGACGAGCTCGCCCGGCTCGCGCCCGCGGTCGCCGCCGAATTGTTCGATACCGGGGTCAACATGGGTCCGGCGGTCGCGACCTGTTTCCTCCAGCGCGCGTTGACCGCGCTCAACCGCAATGGCGCCGATTATCCCGATCTCGTGCCCGATGGCCGGGTCGGCCCGACGACTCTTGCCGCGCTCTCCGCCTTCCTCGCCAAACGCGGTGCCGCTGCGGGACAGAAAGTGCTGCTGCGCGCGCTCGAAGCGCTCCAGGGCGAGCGCTACCTGCGCCTCGCCGAGCGCCGCCCGGCCAACGAAGCCTTCCTCTACGGCTGGCTCGCCAACCGCCTGGGGGATGAGCGATGAGGGTGACAAAGTGGACGAAGTGGAAGCGCCCCCGCTTTCATTCATTGCCGGTGCCAGCATGAGGGCGCTTCCGCCGCCCCGCACCTTCGCCGAGGGTCAGCGGCTGGTTTACGGACTGCTCGCCGCCGCCGGCGGGATTTTCTGCGGGCTGGCCGCGGTGGCGATGGTCGTCCTGCTGATGTGGGGCGGCTGGTCGGCGGCCGAGGAGCACAGCATCGTCGCAATCTTCGGCTGGGCGCTGGGCGGGTTCATCGCCGCGATGGTCGCGGTCATCGTCGGCCTGCTCGCCGGCGGTCCGGTTGGGCGGTTCAAGCTCTCGGCGACTCGCGACGGCGCCAGCTTCGAGGCCGATTGTGCCGCCGATGCTTCGCTTTCTCCCCGCGATGGTGCCCGCCCATGATCCTGTTTCGACTGCTCAACCCGCAAGGGCTCGCCGGGCTCGCCGCCGCGCTGGTCCTGGCAGTGCTGCTCGTCGCCGCGAAGATCGACGCCCGCCACTGGCACAAGCAATCGGCGCACTATGAGCAGCTCTATCGCGGCGGTGAGGCGGCGCTTGCCGGCACCATCGCCAACGTCCGCGCCGCCGCTGCCCAGGCCCAAGCCGCCGACCGCGCCTCGGTCGACCGGGTCGAAACCTCCCAACGCACAATCAACGAAAGGAGCGCCGATGCGCTTGATTCCCGCCTTGCCGATATTCGGGCTCGCGCTCACCGCCTGCGCCTCCAAACCGCAAGCGCCGCAGCCGCTCCCGGCGGTGGCCCAGCAGCGGTTGTGTCCGGCCTTCCCGGTCGCTCCGCCGGCACTGCTCAAGCCGCCGGTGAAGGTGGATTTCCTGCCACCGACCAACTGATCGCCACGGAGCAGGCAATCCAGCTCGACGAGCTGATCAAATGGGTCAAGGCACAAGGCGCGGTGGAGCGCCGCCGCAACCCGTCGCCCGGCGATGGTGCACCCCGGCGCTGACTTGCAACCCGCGCCATATTGCGGCTCAAGCCCTGCTCGACAGCTGGAGACGAAGGCCATGAAACCCGACCGCCTGAACGCTTTCACCGATGGCGTGCTGGCCATCGCCATCACCATCATGGTGCTCGAGCTGCGGGTTCCCCAGGCCGACAGCCTGGCCGCGCTCAAGCCGGCGTTGCCGCTGCTCGCCGCTTATGCCTTAAGCTTCGTCAACGTCGGCATCTTCTGGTCCAATCATCACCACATGCTGATGGCCGCCAGACGCATTGACGGCCGCGCGCTGATGGCCAATCTGGTGCTGCTGTTCTTCCTCACCTTTGTGCCGTTCGTGATCCGCTGGATCGGCGAGGCCGGGCTGACCCGATTTCCGGTTGCGGCCTATGGCGTGATCCTGGTCGGGGCGAGCTTTGGCTACACCGCGCTCGAACAGGCCCTGGTCGCGGTCGAGGGACCCAACGGGCCGGTCAAGGCGGCAGTCGGCCGCGACTTCAAGGGCAAGGTCAGCCTGGCAATGTATTTGACGGCGGTGCCGCTGGCGCTGTTCGTCAGCGTGTGGCCGGCGATCGGGCTTTACGTGGCGGTCGCTTTGATGTGGCTGGTGCCGGACCGCCGCTTTGAGCGCGCGATCGCCGATTAGCCGCCGGCTGGCCGGTAGCGCCAGACGAGTCCCTGGACAAACGGCGGCCACAGGCTCGTCTTGACGCCTGCAAGCCTGAGCTCGCCGGCGGTCCAGCTGTTGCAGGTGCGCAGCGCGCTGGCCTTGCCGCGGGCGCGGTAGAAAGCGTCGGCTGGGCCGTAGCCGGGGTGGGCGATGCGCCGCGGTCGGCCGCTCGGATCGAGCTCGAGCTCGCTTCTGATCGCGGCCCACAACCGGCGATATTCGGCTGGCCGCAGGCGGATCTGGCGCAGCGCGTAGGCGGGGCTGTCGACATATTCGACGTGGAGGACCCGGGGACCGCCGGCCAGCGCCCGCCACAGGGTCGACAGGCGGATGTCGCGCCACCGCGGCGTATCCAGATAAACATGCTGCTCACCCGCGCCGAACGCGATCCAGCGGGCGTTGGGCAATTGCCTGGCGAAGTCACCGGCCGGGAAATACGGCGACCAGTCGAGCCCCTGCGCCGCGACCGGCATGATGAGGTCGGCGTGGACGCCATTGTCGGCGAGGTAGATGGTGGTGCCCGCTTCCGGCTCGGACCAGCCCGCATTGACCGGGACCAGGCTGCCGATCAGCGCCGCAACCAGATAAACCAGCGGCACCGCGACGAGCGCCGCCAGGGCCAGCCGCATCGGGCTCGGCCGGCGCCGCGATTTCCTGCGGCGGCGAGTGCGGGGAGTGGAGCGGGGCATAAGCATGTTGTCGCAGCGAGCGACCCCGACTGCCATCAAAAACGCTGGTCGGGGCGACTGGATTCGAACCAGCGACCCCCACACCCCCAGTGTGATGCGCTACCAGGCTGCGCTACGCCCCGACCGGCGGCGTTCCTCTAGGGGGCGCGGAAAGTGAAGGCAAGGCGGCGCTGTCCTTGCGCTCGGCCGGTGCTGCGTGATAGGCGCCGCGCGGCTGTCCCAAGCGACATAAGAGACCTTCCGAAAACATGACCGACACCCTCCTGTTGACCGCCGTCCAGGCTGGCCCCGTCCAATCCGGCGGGATCGTCCAGATCGCTCTCGGGCTTGCCCCGTGGCTGCTGATCTTCGCCATTTTCTGGCTGCTCGTCATTCGCCCGCAACAGCGCCGCGTGCGCGATCATCAGGCCGCCATCGGCGCGGTCAAAAAAGGCGATGACGTCGTCACCGGCGGCGGCATTCGCGGCCGCGTGACCAAGGTCAGCGACGATGAGGCCGAGGTCGAGATCGCCAGCGGAGTCAAGGTGCGGGTGGTCAAATCGACCCTGACCGCGGTGCTTGGCGGCGGGTCGGCCAAGCCGGCCAACGACTGAAGGACCTGAACCAAAGTGCTCGAATTCCCGCGCTGGAAGATTTGGCTCGTCTCGCTCGTCGTCGTCGTTGGCATGTTCCTGTCGATCCCAAGCCTGATCGCCGGCACCACCCTCTATAAAAGCTGGCCGGCCTGGCTTCCGCATTCCCGGATCAACCTCGGGCTCGACCTTGCCGGCGGCAGCCACTTGCTGCTCGAAGCCGATTCCGCCGATGCCCAGAAGCAGCGCCTTCAGGCGATGGAGGATTCGATTTCGACCGAGCTGCGGCGGACGCCGCGGATCGACGTTGGCGATCTGTCGACCGCCGGCGGCCGCTTGACCTTCATGGTCCGCAACCCGGTCCAGGTCGACGATGCGGTCGAACGGATGCGTGCGCTGACCCGGCCGGTCGCCCTGACTGGAAGCCGCGACTGGGACGTGGGCGTGGTCGATTCGACCCGGGTCGTGCTGGTTCCGACCGCGACCGGGTCGGAGCAGGCGCTCAAGAACGCGATGAGCGTCGCCCGCGACGTCGTCCGCCGCCGCATCGATCCCGGCGGAACCAAGGAAATCACGGTCATCACCGAAGGCGACAATCGAATCCTGGTTCAGGTCCCCGGGGTCGAGGATCCCGAAGCGCTCAAGAAACTGATCGGCCAGACCGCGCGCCTCGAATTCAAGCTGGTCGACCAGGAAGCCGATCCGCAGCAGGTCCAGCAGGGCCATGCCGGGCCCGGTAGCCAGGTGCTGCCAATGGCCGAAGGCGGCGGCTTCATCGCGGTCAAGCGCCGGGTCATGGTCTCGGGCGAGCAGCTGACCGATGCCAAGCAGGGCTTCGACCAGGATAACCGCCCCGACATCAACATCACCTTCAACAGCGCCGGTGCGCGCCGCTTCGCCCGCGCCACCCAGGAAAATACCGGCAAGCCCTTCGCCATCATCCTCGACGACAAGGTCCTTTCGGCGCCCAATATCAACGAGCCTATCCTTGGCGGACGGGCCCAGATCACCGGTAATTTCACGGTCAAGAGCGCCAACGAACTCGCGGTCAGCCTCGCTTCGGGCAAGCTGCCGGTCAAATTGAACGTGATCGAGGAGCGCACCGTCGGCCCCGATCTGGGCAAGGATTCGATTCACAAGGGGGTGATCGCGAGCCTCGTCGGGACCGCCCTCGTGATCCTGTTCATGCTCGTCACCTACGGGCGCTTCGGCGTCTATGCGACGATCGCGCTGATCGTGAATGCCTTTCTGATCCTCGGCATCATGGCGATGTTCAACGCTACGCTGACCTTGCCCGGGATTGCCGGCTTCATCCTCACCATCGGCGCCGCGGTCGATGCCAACGTCCTGATCAACGAGCGCATCCGTGAGGAATTGCGGCGCGGGCGGCGGATCATGGACGCGGTCGAAACCGGCTATCGCGAAGCGACCCGGGCGATCTTCGATGCCAATGTCACCCACGTCATTTCGGCCGGGATCATGGCCTATTTCGGCTCCGGCCCGGTGCGCGGCTTTGCGGTCGTGCTCATCATCGGCGTGATCACATCGGTGTTCACCGCCGTCTATTTCACTCGAATGCTTGTCGCGCTGTGGCTCAAGAAAGCCCGCCCGCGAGCGATCAACATCTAGGCCGGTGCCATCATGAAGCTGCTCAAGCTCGTCCCCGAGAACACCAATCTCGATTTCATGCGGTGGCGCAATCTCGCCCTGGCGCTGTCGCTGATCGCGACCATCGGGTCGATCGTCTTCACCATGTATCGCGGGTTGAACCTGGGCGTCGATTTTGTCGGCGGCCAGCTCGTCCGAGTCACCTTCCAGCAACCGATCGACGTCGAGAAGCTGCGCGGCCAGGTCGATTCGCTGAAGCTTGGCGATTCCAGCATCCAGGAATTCGGCGGCCCCCGCACCTACCAGATCCGCCTGCCCAAGCCGGGCGGGGCCGACGCCGCAGCCAATGTCGCCGCGACCCGGGTCAAGTTGATGGTCGAAGGCGCCTATCCCGGTGCCCGAATCGATTCGGTCGACACCGTTTCGGGCAAGGTTTCGGAGGAGCTGGCGAAGGACAGCGCGCTGGCCATTGCGCTGGCGATGGTCGGGATCGCGCTCTACATCTGGTTGCGGTTCGAATGGCAGTTCGGGGTCGGTGCGCTGCTGACTCTGGCCCATGACGTTGCCATGACCCTGGGCTTTTTCGCTTTCACCCGGCTGCCGGTCGACCTCAATGTCGTCGCTGCGTTCCTCACCATCGTCGGCTATTCACTGAATGACACGGTCGTCATCTATGACCGGATTCGCGAGAACCTGCGCAAATATCGCAAGATGGCGATGCTGCCCTTGCTCAACCTGTCATTGAACGAAACCCTGGCGCGGACGGTGGTCACGTCGCTGACGGTGCTGATCGCGCTCGGGGTGTTGATGGCGATCGGCCCGGAAGTGATCTTCGGGCTTGCCATCGCCATCTTCCTCGGGGTCCTGATCGGCACCTATTCGTCGATCTACATTTCTACTCCGGTGCTGGTGTGGCTCGGGGTCGAGCCCGACAGCTTTCTTAAATCCGACGAAAAGGACGTGCCGCAGGGCCAGCCGGCCTGATTCGTTCAGCAGCCACCAAGCTTGGCTGGTACAACGCTTGGCCACGCCCGGTGCTCACGCTAATGAGGTGTCCATGTTGAAGCTCGACCGTTCCCTGTTCCTCCTCGCCGCAGCAGCGGTGGTGGTGCTGCCGCTGTCGGCCTGTTCGACCTTCGGCAAGAAGGGCGACACGGCTTACGTCGCGCGCGACGTCAACACGCTTTACGCCGCGGCCAAGCGGACGATGGACCAGGGCGATTACGAGCGCGCGGCGAAATTGTTCGACGAGGTCGAGCGCCAGCATCCCTATTCGGTGTGGGCGCGGCGGGCGCAGATGATGAGCGCGTTCAATTATTATCTCGCCCGGAAATATAATGACGCGATCGCCTCGGCCCGCCGGTTTGTCACGATTCACCCGGGCAATAGCGAGGCGTCCTACGCCCAATATCTCATCGCCATGAGTTATTATCAGCAGATCGAGGACGTCACCCGCGACCAATCGACCAGCGATTCGGCAAAGCAATCGTTCAGCGAGCTAATCCGGCGCTATCCCGACACCCGTTATGCCGCCGAAGCGCGGCTCAAGCTCGACCTCATCAACGATCATTTGGCCGGCAAGCAGATGGAGGTCGGCCGCTTCTACCAGCGGTCGGGCAACTGGCTTGCCTCGACCTATCGCTTTCGCGACGTGATCGACAATTACCAGACCACCAGTCACGCGCCCGAGGCGCTGGCGCGGATGGTCGAGAGCGACCTCGCGCTTGGGCTGGTCGAGGAAGCGCGCAAGGCGGCCGCGGTTCTGGGCGCCAATTACAGAGGCGATAAATGGTATAATTATTCGCTCTACCTGCTGACCAGGGAAGCCCACGACCGCGGCCGGGTCGCGGGCCATGCAGGCAGCCCCGATTCTCCGGAGGCGATCGAGGAAAGCGCACCGCGGCCGAGCGCTACGTCTTATCCGGTGCGTCCGCCGGCACCGGTGACCAAGCCAAAGTGATCTGGCTCGTCGGTCGGCTCCCAGCCAGGCGCACCGAGCCGGCGTGCTAAAACATCTCGAGGTCCGCGACGTCGTGCTGGTCGAGCAACTCGCGCTCGAGTTCGAATCCGGTCTTGGCGTGCTGACCGGGGAAACGGGGGCGGGCAAATCGATCCTGCTCGATGCGTTGGGGCTGGCACTTGGCGCGCGCGCCGACAGCGGCCTGGTCCGCGCCGGTGCCGACGCCGCCACGGTCACCGCCGCAATCCACCTTGCCGCGGGTCATCCCGCTTTAACCTTGCTTGCCGACCAGGGCATCGAGCCCGATCCCGGGGAACCGCTGATCATTCGCCGGTCGCTCAAGAGCGATGGCGGCAGCCGCGCCTTCCTTGGCGGATCGGCGGTACCGGCGGCGCTATTGCGCGAATTCGGCGCGCTCGCGGTTGAAATTCACGGTCAGCACGATGATCGCGGGCTGCTCAACCCGAAGGGCCACCGCGATCTGCTCGAC
This sequence comes from Pseudomonadota bacterium, assembly GCA_030271595.1. Lineage (GTDB taxonomy): Bacteria > Pseudomonadota > Alphaproteobacteria > Sphingomonadales > Sphingomonadaceae > Sphingomicrobium. The sequence continues at coordinate 12,164 of JARXKO010000015.1, forward strand.
GCCTTTGGCAAGATCGCTACCGGCCGGGTCCGTTCCTGCTGGGCAGAAGCGGCGCTGGTCGAGCGCGAGCTGGCCGAGGCTCGGGCGGCCGCCGAAACCGCTGAGCGCGACCGCGACTATCTGACCCACGCCTGTGCCGAAATCGAGGCGCTGGCGCCTGCGGCCGGCGAGGAAAGCGAGCTCGCCGACCAGCGTCTGGCGATGCAGGCGGGACTCAAGGCGGGCGAATCGCTGGCCGGGATCGACGACTTGCTAGGCGGTGCCGACGGCGCGGTGTCGCAGCTGCGTCAGGTGGCGCGGCGGATCGAACGCGGGGCCGCCGACCACCCCGTGCTGGCCGAAGCGCTGGCCTCGCTCGACCGGGCGCTGATCGAGGCCAATGAGGCCGAGGAGCGGATTGCCCGCGCCGCCGAGGCCTTGACCTTCGATCCCGAAGCGCTCGATCAAGCCGAAGCGCGGCTGTTCGAGATCAGGGCATTGGCACGCAAGCACCGGGTCGAGCCCGATGCCTTGGCCGCGCTTGGCGAACAGATGCTCGGCCAGCTTGCGGCCATCGAGGCTGGCGGTGGGCACATCGCCGCGCTTGAGCGCGCGTTGGCCGCTGCGCGCGCCGAATTCGAGCGTGTCGCCGAAGCCCTGTCGAGCGAACGGCGCTCGGCCGCGGCGCGGCTCGACCAGCGGGTCGCAGCCGAGCTCGCCCCGCTCAAGCTGGACGCCGCCCGCTTCCGCACGTCCTTCGCGCCCGCCGAACCCGGCCCGGCTGGCACCGACCGGGTCGAATTCGAAGTCTCGACCAACCCCGGCGCGCCATTCGGACCGCTGACCAGAATCGCCTCGGGCGGTGAATTGTCGCGCTTCATCCTCGCGCTCAAGGTCGCGCTGGCGGAGGCGGGAAGCGCGGCGACGATGATCTTCGACGAGGTCGACCGCGGGGTCGGCGGCGCGGTGGCGAGCGCGATCGGCGACCGGCTGGCGCGGCTCGCGCTGCAGTCGCAAGTGCTGGTGGTGACCCATTCGCCCCAGGTCGCGGCCCGCGCCGCGCACCATTACCGGATCGAAAAGAGCCATGGCGAGGGTGGCACTCGAACAACGGTCCGCAAGCTTGGCGAGGACGAACGCCGGGAGGAGATTGCACGGATGCTGTCGGGCGCGCAGGTGACCGATGAAGCGCGCGCGCAAGCGGCCAAATTGCTGGAGGCGGCATGAGCGGAAAATCACAATCGGTGGAGCATCAATTCGGCGGTGAGACACTGCTCAGCGAACTGGTCAGGGCCACCAAGCCGCGCGCGACGATCATCCTGTTCCCGACCGTGGCGGGGGTGAGCGAGCTCGAGCTGGGGTTCGCCCGGACGCTCGCCGGCAACGGTTTCAACGCGTTCGTCGCCGACCTCTACGGCAAGGAATTTCGCGGCAGCGGGCGGGAGATGGGGGCGCAGCAGATGCAGCGCCTGCGCGCCAGTCGCGCGACCCTCGGCAACCGCCTGCTGGCGGTGGTCGAGACGGTTCGCGGATTGCCGGATACTGGCGCCGGGATCGTCGCCATCGGCTTTTGCTTCGGCGGGCTGTGCGCACTCGATCTGGCGCGCACCGGGATCGACATTGCCGGAGTGGCCTCGTTCCACGGGCTGTTCGACCCGACCGGCCTTCCGCCGCGGCCGATCAAGGCCAAGGTCATTGCGTTTCACGGCTGGGACGACCCGCTGGTTCCTCCGGCCAAGGTCGTCGCATTGGGCGCGGAACTGACCAGCGCTGGCTGCGACTGGCAAATCCACGCCTTCGGCAACACCGTCCATGCCTTCACCAACCCCGGCGCGGACAAGTTCGGCAATCCGGCGACCAGGTTCAGTCCCGACGCCAACCGGCGCAGCTGGCGCGCGCTCGACGGTTTTCTCGACGATCTGTTTCCGGCGAATGGCTGACGATACCATGATGAGCGAGGCCGAAGCCGCCAACCGGCTGATGCGGCTGGCCAGGGACATCGGGCGCCACGACAAACTCTATCACGATCGCGACGCGCCCGAAATTCCCGATTCCGACTACGATGCGCTGGTGCGCGAGAACCGCGCCCTGGAGGAACAGTATCCGCATCTCGTTCGCGCCGATTCGCCGTCGCGGCGATTGGGCGCTGCGCCGACCACGAGCCTTGCCAAAGTCGCCCACGCCAAGCCGATGCTGAGCCTCGACAATGCGTTTTCCCCCGAGGAAGTCGCCGAATTCGTGGCGCGGGTACAGCGCTTCCTGTCGCTCCCGGCCGATGCCGAGGTGGCGCTCACCGCCGAGCCCAAAATCGACGGCCTCAGCTGCTCGTTGCGCTATGAAAGCGGGCGCCTGGTCCTCGCCGCGACCCGTGGCGACGGCAGCGTCGGCGAGGATGTCACCGCCAATGTCCGGACGATCGCCGATATCCCGCAGTCGGTGAAGGGCGCGCCTCAAGTGCTGGAGGTGCGCGGCGAGGTCTATATGGCCAAGGCCGATTTCGCCGACTTGAACGAGCGCCAGCAAGCGGGCGGCGGCAAAATTTTCGCTAACCCGCGCAATGCCGCGGCAGGCTCGCTCCGGCAAAAGGACCCGGCGGTGACCGCTGCCCGGCCACTGCGCTTTCTCGCCCATGGCTGGGGCGAGGTGTCGGACCCGCTCGGCCACACGCAGGGCGAAGCCATGGCGCGGCTCGCGGCGCTTGGCTTTCCGGTCACGGCGCTGCTGCGCTCGGTCGACAGTCTGGAGGCGATGTTCGTCCAGTACCGGGCGATCGAGCAGGCAAGAGCCGACCTGCCGTTCGATATCGACGGCGTGGTCTACAAGGTCGACCGGCTCGACTGGCAGGAACGGCTGGGCCAGGTGGCGCGGGCGCCGCGCTGGGCGCTGGCGCACAAATTTCCCGCCGAGCAGGCGGAGACCACGCTCGAGGCCATCGACATCCAGGTTGGCAGGACCGGCAAGCTAACGCCGGTCGGCCGGCTCAAACCGGTCGGCGTCGGCGGGGTGATCGTCCAGAATGTGACGCTTCACAACCGCGACGAAATCGGCCGGCTCGGCCTGCGCATCGGCGACCGCTTGCGCATCCAGCGCGCCGGCGACGTCATCCCGCAAGTGGTCGAGAATTTGACCCGCGACGACCCGCGCGCGGCGTTTGAATTCCCGGATCACTGTCCCGAGTGCAAATCCGAGGCGGTGGCCGAGGAGGGCGAGGTCGATGTGCGCTGCACCGGCGGCTTGATTTGCCCCGCGCAACGGTTCGAACGCTTGAAACATTTCGCGTCGCGCGGCGCGATGGATATCGACGGACTGGGCGAGAAATCGATCGCCGAGTTCATCGATCTCGGCTGGCTCAACGGCCCGTCCGACATCTTCCGCCTGCGCAACCGGCGAATGGAATTGATCGGCCGCGAGGGGTGGCAGGAAAAGTCGGTCGATGCCTTGCTCGACGCGATTGACGCGCGTGCCAATTTCGATCCCGCGCGCCTCCTGTTCGGCCTCGGCATCCGTCATGTCGGCGCGGTCACTGCCCGGGATCTGATGAAGGCCTTCGGCACCATCGAGGCGCTGCAGGCGGCGGCGACCGGCGATGGCGCCGAGGCCGAATTGTCGGCGGTCGAGGGAGTGGGGCCGGTGGTCGCCGAAGCGCTGACCGATTTTTTCCACGAGCCGCACAACCGGGATGAGCTCGGGCAATTGCTCGGCCTCGCCAGGCCAGCCGCTTATGTCTCGACCGCGCGCGAAACCGAATGGACCGGCAAGACCATCGTCTTCACCGGCACGCTCGAAACCATGAGCCGCGACGAAGCCAAGGCCCAGGCCGAGCGGCTCGGCGCGC
>JARXKO010000216.1 GCA_030271595.1 Pseudomonadota bacterium
TCGCCGCCTTGACCGTCGAGCGCTGGAACGGCTTGGTGATGAGGAAGGTCGGCTCCGGCCTGGTCCCCGTCAAAAGCCGTTCGGGGAACGCGGTGATGAAGATCACCGGCACCGAAAATTCGGCGAGGATATCCTTGACCGCGTCGATCCCGCTCGAATCGTCAGCCAGCTGAATGTCGGCAAGGACGAGGCCCGGCGGGCTCTGTCGTGCCTGCGCGACCGCCTCGTCACGCGTAACTGCGACCCCGGTGACATTATGGCCAAGGTCGCGGACAATGGTTTCGATATCCATGGCGATGATCGGCTCATCCTCGATGATGAGGACGTCGGCGTGGGTCTGGCGCTCGATTTCCTCAAGCGCTTCGGCAACCAGCGAATCGACGTCGGCGGGGCTGGCGCTGATGAGATAGCCCGTATCCTCGGACGAAAATCCTTCGAGGGAGGTCAGCAAAAGCGCCTGGCGCGACAAGGGCGTGATCCGCGACAACCGGGCATGGGCGATACTCTCCGCCCCGGCCGACAGAGTCTGCGGCTCCTCGCCTTCTTCGATATTGGCGGTCGACCAGATGGCGTGAAATGTCTTGTACAGCCCGAGCCGGGCATCGACATCGCGCGGAAATTCGTCGGGCTGGGCAACGATTGCTTCAAGCGTTGCGCGGACAAACGCATCGCCATGGGTCTGGCTACCGGTGAGCGCTCGCGCGTAGCGGCGCAGGAAGGGCAAGTGCGGTGCGAGTTCCTGACCAAGCGACATAAGGGGACAACTCCGTCAAATCGATTTGCGCCGTCTTTGACGGTCGGTGCCTTGCCTTGCAACCCCAAGCGCCAATCTGTTGCCCGGATTCAACCGCCGCGACTTATTATTCTGACGCTGGAACAAAGCCGCGAGCGTTTGGTTTCCCCGCTGGGCCAGCTTGGCCGCGGGTCCGGGCCTGTCAGTCATCCTGCGTCCTGCAACAGCAGTTTCTGCCGTTGCACGCTGAACGGGTTTTATGACGGGCGTACCGAACCGGCATTGGGGGGACGAGAGGTTGAGTGCCAAAAAAGGAAGTGACGGCAATGCCGGCGGGGGCCAAAAAAAGCCACCCAGACAGGGACGCTCGAGCGACCTCGGGCGCGCGCTGCGCACCGTCTATGACGACACATTGCGCGAATCCGTCCCCGACGATTTCATGGATTTGCTCGGCAAGCTCAGCTGATCGCCAAGACCAACGCGTGATCCAGTGACACTCGCCAATCGCTTCGAACGGTTGCCGACGGCGGCCAAGCTGTTCCTGATTCTCTCGCTGGTGATGTTGCCGATCGGAGTCGCGCTGACCTGGGTCGGCGCGTCGGGCATCGCCCAGGCCAAATCGGCCAAGCGGGAAAGCGCCGATGATCGCGGCCGGTTGACCGCAAAGGCAATTGAAAGCCTGCTTGCACGCAACGCGCTAGCGCTTCGAATCGCTGCCAATGGGGCGATCGCCAATGGCGACACGGGCGCGTGTCAGCGCGCCCAGCGTTCGCTGTCGATTGCCCCCGCGGTGGCCCAGAATTTCCAGCTCGATTCGATCGATGGCAAGCCGATTTGTGCGGTCGGCACGGCCATCGACAGCCGCTCCCTGCCGCTGGTTGCTCCGGGCGCGATCCGCATCGAAGTCACGCCCGATGCCAAGGCCATTGCCATTCGCATGGGCGTCATCGGCGGGATGGCGACCGACGTCGTCGGGGTCGAAGAACTCCGCGCCGCGGCGCTCGAGGCTGGAACCCGGATCGACGCACTGACCATTCGCGACGACGAGAATCACTTCATGATCGCGGTTCAGCCGCCGCGTAACGGCCAACGGCTCGATTTCAGCGAATGGCCGATCGGCACGGGCCAGGTCATCGCCCGGATTGGCACTCGCCAATCGCGGCTCGCGGTCCCCGATCGCCTGCTTTTGCTGCTGCCGGTGCTGATGTGGGTGGCGGCGGCGCTGATCACCTGGCTGCTGGTTACTCGGCTGTTGATCCGGCCGCTTCGCCGGCTTGAGCGGGCGATCAGCGATTTTCAGCCCGGCGAGACCCAGCTCGACCTGCCCGACCGGCTCGGCCCCTCCGCCGAAATCCAGCAGCTGCGCGACAGCTTCGGACGCGCGATTTCCAGAATCGACGAAAGCGAATGTGAAATGGCCAACGCCCTGGAGGGGCAACGGCGGCTGGTGCGCGAAGTCCACCACCGGGTGAAGAACAACCTTCAGGTGGTCGCCTCGCTGCTCAATATCCACGGCCGCAGCGCGGAATCGATCGAGGCGCGCTCGGCCTATATCGCGATCAGCCGCCGGGTCGGCGCGCTGTCGGTCGTCCATCGCAATCATTTCGCCGAGATGGAGGAAAGTCGCGGGATCGCGCTGCGCCCCTTATTGTCCGAGCTTGCCGCCGAGCTGCGCGCCAGCGCCCCCGACGAAGCCCGCGCGCTGACCATCGAGCTCGATGTCGATGCGGTTCACACCACGCAGGATGTCGCCGTCGCAATCGCCTTCCTGGTCACCGAGATCGTCGAGTTCGCGATGCTCAACTTCCCCAGCGACCCGGTCGAAGTCTCCCTTCGCCGGACAAGCGAGCTGACCGCCCGGCTGGCGCTCGGCAGCAAGGTCCTCAATCCCGAAGACGATGGAGTGAAGGCGAAGGTTCAGTTCGAGCGCATCGTCGCCGGCCTGGCCAAGCAATTGCGTTCGGCACTGGAGCGCAAGCTCGGCCGGTACAGCGTCGAACTGCCGGTTTTCCCGCCAGGAAAATGAGGAAAACGCGCTATCGTTACGGCGCCAGCGAAAAAAAATCGCAATTTTTGGAACCCCTGTTCGACACGCGGCGTTTTGTAATTCGGATAGTGACCTTTTGCCCCCCCGCTCTCGCTATCCGCTTAAATGGGCCCGGAACCGCTTACCCTCCCCCCCCGGTAGCGCTTCCGGGCCCCTC
>JARXKO010000217.1 GCA_030271595.1 Pseudomonadota bacterium
CGCCGATCGAACTCGCGGCCAAGCTGGCGGAGCTGCTGGGCGGGGAATTGCAGCATATCTTCTTCAACAACAGCGGATCGGAATCGAACGACACGGTGTTCCGGCTGGTCCGCCATTATTGGGATCTCAAGGGCCAGCCAGAACGCAAGATCTTCATCAGCCGCCACAATGCCTATCACGGCTCGACGGTCGCCGCGGCGAGCTTGGGTGGAATGACCTATATGCATGCCCAGGGAGACCTGCCGATCTCCGGAATCGAGCATGTCATGCAGCCCTACCTGTTCGGCGAGGGCTTCGGCGAGGATCCGGATGCATTCGCCGCGCGCGCTGCCGATGCGATCGAGGAGCGCATTCTGGTCATCGGCCCGGACAAGGTCGCAGCGTTTATTGGAGAGCCGATCCAGGGCGCCGGCGGAGTCGTCATTCCCCCGCCAGGCTACTGGCCGAGGGTCGAAGCGATCTGCCGCAAGTATGGCGTGCTAATCGTGTCCGATGAGGTGATTTGCGGGTTCGGTCGGCTGGGCCGCTGGTTTGGCTTCCAGCATTTCGGCTTCACTCCCGACATTGTCTCGATGGCCAAGGGCTTGTCCTCGGGATATCAGCCGATCTCGGCGACCGCGGTCAGCCGTGAGATCGTCGAGACCATGCGCGGCAGCGAGGACGACTTCACCCACGGCTACACCTACTCGGGCCATCCGGTGGCTAGCGCGGTCGCGCTACGAAATATCGAAATCATCGAGCGCGAGAAGCTCGTCGAGCGGGTCGCCAACGACCTAGGGCCTTATCTGGCGGCCGCCCTGCGGCGCCTCGACGATCATCCCTTGGTCGGCGAAGTGCGCTCGCTCGGACTCATCGGGGCGGTCGAGATTGTTGCCCGGAAGGGAACCAACAGGCGCTTCGGCGCGGGCGGGGTCGCAGGGCCTCTGGTGCGGGACGCCTGCATCGCGCGCGGCCTGATGGTGCGCGCAATCCGGGATTCGATCGTGATGTGCCCGCCCTATGTGATCACGCATGAGGAAATCGACCGGCTGGTGGCGATCATCGGCGCGGCGCTCGATGATTGCGAGGCGACGTTGCGCGGAATCGAGCCCGGCGCACCCGCGCTCGAAACGGAGGTCGCCGACCCCGGGCTCTAGCGTCGCGGTCAGCCATCCCTGCCCCCGACACTTGCGCGAGAGAGCGATCATGACCAACGATTTCAAGAAGTGGATTCACGACAACAGCATCAGCGAGGTCGAATGCCTCGTGCCCGATCTCAACGGTACGGTGCGCGGCAAGGTATGGCCGGCGCACAAGTTCCTCGAGTCCGCCGGCAATGATTCGCTGCGCCTGCCAAGTAGCGTCTTCACGGTAACGGTGACCGGCGAATATGCGGACGACGAGACAGCCGGAGAAAGCATGAGCGACCCCGACGTGTCGCTGCGGCCGGACCCGGCGTCGCTGTGCGTCGCGCCGGGGTTCAAGACCCCGACCGCATTCGTCGTCGCCGACGCCTATCTCAAGAGCGGCCAGCCGTTCGAAATCGCTCCGCGCTATGTGCTGCGCCGGGTGCTAGAACTGTTCGACGCGATCAACTGGCAAATCCTGGTCGCGCCCGAGCTAGAGTTCTACCTGACCGAGATTAATGCCGATCCGGACCTTCCACTGCTGCCTCCGACCGGGCGATCCGGTCGCACCGAGACCTCGCCGCAACCCTACGGCCTCGAGGCGGTGACCGAATATGAAGACATTATCGAGGACATTTACGAATATGCCGAAACGGCATCGCTTCACCTCGACACGATGATCCACGAAAGCGGTACCGCTCAACTTGAAATCAATTTAAACCATGGCGACCCCATCCAGCTGTGCGACCAGGTCATCATCTTCAAGCGCCTCGTCCGTCAGGTGGCGTTAAAGCACGGCGTCTATGCGACCTTCATGGCCAAGCCGATGGAATTGCAGCCAGGCAGCGCAATGCACCTCCATGTCTCGGCAATTGACCGTAAGACCGGAATCAATTTGTTCGGCACGCCGTCCAACGGGCTGAGCGAGCATTTCCGCCATTTTGTTGGCGGCCTGCAACGCTATTTGCCGGAGGTTGCGCCGCTGTTCGCTCCCAACGTCAACAGTTTCAGGCGCATGCGGCCCAATCACTCGGCACCGATTAACCTCCAATGGGGCTATGACAACCGCTCCTGCGGGCTGCGTGTGCCGATCAGCGACAACGCGAACGCGCGAATCGAAAACCGGCTACCCGGAGCCGACTCTAATCCATATTTAGCAATCGCTGCGTCACTGGTTTGCGGCTATCTCGGAATCCGGGATAAACTCGAGCCGATGCCGATGGTGGAGGGCAACGCCTATCTTTACGCACGCACGCTGCCGCGGAATCTTGATGAGGGGCTCGACCGGATGCTGGCGTGCGAGCCGGTTATCGAACTCCTCGGCGCGCCATTCATCCGCGCTTTTTCCCGGGTCAAGGCTGCCGAGCTGATGGCGTTTGAGGGGGTTATCAGTTCGTGGGAGCGCAACCATTTGCTACTGAAGGTCTGACCGAACGTCGAACACGCCGTTTTCGGCTGACTTCAGCTAGACGGGGGGAGTTATTTTCTACCGGTCGAACGCAAGCGTCCACAACCACTTCAACGCTGAACGCCATCTCATCGATCGCCAGACCTAAATTGGATCGCGCTCGGCTGCCTTGGCCGAATGGCGCGCCGTTGCCGCCTGATCGCGCGACGGCATGGCTCAAGCCGCGCCCATCAGAGATAAGTTGCAGTTAGACTGACAGCTCCGCCAATTCTTGCTGCAATCGCGCCGGACGCGAAGCTGTTCCGACGAACAGGATCGGCCTTGCCGGGACGTCGGTCGGTGGCAGCAGCGCCATCGCCACGCCGGCAGCAATGAGCGCTGGATGGTTGCGCGGCAATTCGACCCTTGCCAACATA
>JARXKO010000218.1 GCA_030271595.1 Pseudomonadota bacterium
GACCCCTATCGCGGGTTCCTGCCGAGTACCGGGCGGCTGGTGCGGTATTGGCCGCCGAAGCAACTCGGACCCCACCCTCCGTTCGTGTCGAGCGAAGTCGAGACACTTGCGGCGCCAGGCCCCTCGACTTCGCTCGGGGCGAACGGCGTTCGGGTCCGCGTCGACGACGGGGTCATGGACGGCGGCGAAATCAGCATGTTCTACGACCCGATGATCGCCAAGCTCATCACCTGGGCGCCGGCCCGCGACGCCGCGATCGACGCGCAGATCGCCGCGCTCGACCAGTTCGTCATCGACGGCATTGCGGACAATGTCGATTTCCTCTCGGCGCTGATGCAGCACCCGCGCTTCCGCCGCGGCGACCTCGCCACCGATTTCATCGCCGACGAATATCCCGACGGTTTCCACGGCGCCCCCGCCGATGCGCAGCTGATCGCCGATCTCGCGCTTGTCGCCGCCAAGGTCGCCGCGATCAGCGACGAGCGCGCCGGCGAAATCAGCGACCGGCTCGGCCCGCCCGGCAATGGCGCGCGCGAGCGGATCGTGCGCATTGGCGGCGCCGAACATCGAGTCCGGATCAAGCCCTATAAGGGCGGCACGTTGGGCGTCGTCGATGGCGGCGAGCTGGTCGATATCGTCGGTCATTGGGCGCCGGGCCAGCGGCTGCTCCGCGTGACCATCGACGGCCGCCAGCGAATTGTGCAAGTCCGCCGCCTCGGCCGCGACTGGGAACTTCAGACGCGCGGCAGCAGCCACCGCGTGCAGGTGCTCGCGCCGCACGTCGCCGAACTCTCGCGCTACATGATCCACAAGCCCGCGCCCGACCTTTCGCGCTTTCTGCTCGCGCCGATGCCGGGGCTGCTGACGCGGCTCGACGTCAAGCCCGGCGACACGGTCGAACCGGGCCAGCCGGTCGCGGTGATGGAAGCGATGAAGATGGAAAATATTCTCCGCGCGACCAAAACCGCGACGGTCAAGGCGACGCCCGCGGCAGCCGGCGACAGCGTCGCGGTCGATCAGGTCATCGTCGAGTTCGAATAAGCGCCGGTCAATTGCCGAGCGCGCGCATGACCGCGGCGATCAGCGCCTTGCGATCGACCGGCTTGCGCAGCAGCTGGGCGCCGCCGAGGTCGCGCTCGATCCGCTCGCGGATCGTCGCATCGGCATAGCCGGTCACGAACACCGCCGGGGCAGGGCACCATCGGCGGATCGCACGGACGGTCTCGACCCCGTCCTCACCCTTGCCGAGATTGACGTCGGACACGATCAGCCCCGGGGCGATCCGCCGCGCCTGGTCGAGCGCCTGCTGGCCCGATGCGACGATGGCGATGGTGGTGAAGCCGACGTCGGTCAGGATATCCTCGATCATCCACGCGATCAGCGATTCATCTTCGATCACCAGGACCGGCGTGGCGAGCAAGGTCGCGGGCTGGCTGTCACCCGATTCCGGCTCGCTGCCGGACGGGGGCACCCGCCTGTCGCTTGTAAACCAGACATCCTCGAATGGCATTCTTACCTGCGTCGGTTCATGCTCGCGTAAACGTCAGGGTGAACTTCAGCCCCTCGGGACCCCACCGGCTTTCAGACTGGCCTTGAAGGTCATGGCGGACGTTCAAGTCAATCATCTTGGTTCCAAAGCCTGTGCGGCTCGGTTGTTCCACTCGTACCGGGTTCGTTTCGATCCACGATAGGCGGACATCGTCCCCATCCACCGTCCACGACAGCTCAACCCGGCCGTCGAGATGCGACAAGGCGCCATATTTGACCGAATTGGTGGTCAGTTCGTGAAGGATCATGCTGACGCTGAGGAACTGGCGCGGAGCCAGGGTCAGGTCGGGGCCACTGATCGCCGCGCGCCCGTCGCGGCCGATAAAGCTTTCGAGCACCGCTTCCGCCAGCAGGGTCAGCGATCCATGCTCATACGTCGCTTCGGTCAAGATCTCGTGCGCTCGGCCGAGCGATTCGAGGCGGCCGAGAAAAGCGGGCGAGAATTGCTCGAGCGAGGTCGATGATCGCGCCGTCTGATGGGCGATCGCGCCGACCACGCCGAGCAGGTTCTTGACCCGGTGATTGAGCTCGTCGATCAGCAGCCGCTGCTGGCGCTGATGCTCGTGCCGCTCGCTGATGTCGCGGAGGAAGCCGAGGAACACGGGCTCGCCGAATTCGATGGTCCGGGTAATCGCCAGCTCGACCGGGATTTCGTGGCCGTCGCGGTGCATCGCGCTCAATTCGAGATGCTTGTCGAGGACCGGTGCCTCGCCGGTCGCGAGATAATGGGCAAGGCCATTTTCATGGGCCTCGCGGAAGCGCTCGGGGATGATGATCTCGCTCATCCTCTTGTCCTCGACCTCGGCGAAGGCCCAGCCGAAGCTGCGCTCGGCGACGTCGTTCCACCCCGCGATCGTCCCGTCGAGCCGCATGACGACGACCGCGTCGAGCGCCGTTTTGAGGACGGCGCCGAATTGAAGCGTGTCGAGATCGCGTGCAACGGTCATGACGACGGCGTATCAATCTTTTTTCGTTCGTCCAGTGAGTATTTGAAAAACTTGGGAAAAGTCGGCGAGGCGACGCAGCTGGCGGCGGCGTCAGCGATCCGTCGCTATCCGCAACTCGCTCCGCTTGAGTTTCCCCGTCGCGGTCTTCGGCAGCGCATCGACGAACTCCACGTCGCGCGGATATTTGTAGGGGGCGATGTGGTCCTTGACGAAGGTCTTGAGCTTGTCCGCCAGCTCCTCGCTTGCCTCGGCGAAATCGGCGAGGACGACGAACGCCTTCACTTTCTGCCCGCGCTCGGGGCAGGGCACGCCGATGACCGCGCATTCGGCGACCGCGGGGTGGGCGAGCAGCGCATTTTCCACTTCGGGCGCGCCGATGTTGTAGCCCGAGCTGACGATCATGTCGTCG
>JARXKO010000219.1 GCA_030271595.1 Pseudomonadota bacterium
CGCGATCGTCACCAGCGACACCATCTGGTCGCCGGCGCGAGCGGCGGAATTCGTCGAGCAGATGGAGTCCGGTGCAATCGACATCGTCATCGGCACCCAGCTCGTCACCAAGGGCTATCATTTCCCCAATCTGACGCTGGTCGGGGTGGTCGATGCCGACCTCGGGCTGCAGGGCGGGGACCTGCGCGCCGCCGAGCGCAGCTTTCAGCAGATCAGCCAGGTCGCCGGCCGCGCCGGGCGCGGCGGCAAGCCGGGGCGGGTCTATGTCCAGACCCACGAGCCCGAAGCGCCGGTCATCGCGGCGTTGGCGGCGGGGGATTCCGCCGGCTTTTACGCGGCCGAAACCGAATCGCGGCGGCAGGCGGCGATGCCGCCATTCGGGCGGCTGGCGGCGATCGTCGTTTCGGCCGAGGACCAGGTTGAGACCAATGCCGTCGCCCGCCGCATCGGCGCCGCTGCCCCAAGAATCGACGGCATGGCGGTATTCGGCCCGGCGCCGGCGCCCCTGGCGATGCTTCGCGGCCGCCACCGCCAGCGCCTGCTGGTCCATGCCCAGCGCAGCCTCGACGTCCAGGACGTCATCCGCGACTGGCTCGCGGCGGTCGAATGGGGAAGCAAGGTGCGGGTCAGCGTCGACGTCGACCCGTATAGTTTTCTCTAAAGCAATTTCGCTTCTGGATATTTCAATCGCTCGGGGATGACGATTGCGCTTGGCCGAGTCCACATCGGCCCGAACAGCAGTCCGCGCCTGATCGCCTTGACCAGCATCCACAGGCCGGCCCCGGTCGCGATCACTACGGCGATAATCGAAGCTTCAAGCCCGAACGATCCCCCCGACAGCCAGTCCGGACCCGACAGGGTCGACCGAACGATGCCGTTGGCCGCGATGCCCGACACCGGCACTCCAAAGATGAAGCCCTGGGTGAAATTCCACGCCGCGTGGAGGCCCATCGGGAGCCATAGGCTGCGAGTCAGCATATAAGAGGCGCCGAGCAATATCCCCGCTTCCATCGCGATCGCGAAGGACGAGAACCAGGTTGCGTTGGGGTTGAGGATATGCGCCAGTCCAAACAGTGCCGACGTGACCAGGAGCGCCGCCCAGCTGCCGCCGAACTCCTCGATCCAGCGGAAGAAAATGCCGCGGAACAGCAATTCCTCGCGAAAGCCCGGAAGCACGGAAAACGACGCGAGGCTGACGAGCAATCCGCTCCAGCCGCCGTAACCGGTGATCCGGTAAGACCCGGCGAGGAAGGCCACGCCGACCACTGCGGTAAAGATCACAAAGCCGATGACCAGCCCTGCCGCCGTCAATTGCCACGCGCCCTTGGCGGGTAAATCGTCGATCGGCTTGTCGCCCAGATGGCTGATCGTCAGCTTGTAGACCACCCACAAGAGCGCAATGTTGAGCACCGCCTCCGACACCGCTTTGGCCCCGGCGCGCATATTGGGTTGGTAGGCGAGGATGAGGTAAGCGACGGTGCTGGCGACCGCGAACAAGACCGTCGCCACGACCAACGCGACCAGCGGGAATTCGAGGATCCGAACCCATAAGGCCTCGCGTTCCGCGGGTTCGCCTTCCACGACGTCGGTTTCGCTCATTCTGTCCCCCGCGATTGAGCGCTCAGTGTCGGACCGCGATGGGCCGGGGGCAAGCCTTAATCGACGAGCGGCAATTCGGGCGCTGCCACGGTGATCCCTTCGGCGGCGAGCAGTTTGCGCTTGTTCGGAAGCCCCCCGCCATAGCCGCCAAGCGTCCCGTCGGAGCGGATCACGCGGTGGCACGGGACAAGAACCGAAACCGGGTTGGAACCGTTGGCGGTACCGACCGCGCGCACTGCCCCGGGCTGCCCGATGGCAGCGGCGATATCGGCATAGCTGCGGGTCTGACCAAGCGGGATCTTGCGCAATTCCTGCCACACCTTTTCCTGGAAGGCGGTGCCGCGGACGTCGAGCGGCAGGTCGGGCGCGGCCTCGGGCTGACGGATCGCGGTCAGCGCACCATCGACCCACGGCGCGATGGTGCCGTCGTCGGGACGAATTGCAGCATTGGGGAATTGCCGGCGGAGCGCGGCTTCGTCCTCGCCGAAGGTGAGCCTGCAAATCCCCTTGGCGGTGGCGGCGATCAGCAACGGACCGAGCGGGCTGTCGGCTACGACGAAGCGGATGGTCTCGCCGCGCCCGCCGTCGCGCCACGCCGATGGAGTCATCCCAAGCCGCTCCCTGGAGTCGCTGTAAAAGCCGCTCGGGCTCTGATAGCCGGCGTCGTAAATTGCATCGGTCACCCGGTCATTCTCCTCCAGGTGGCGCTCGGCGCGCCGGGCGCGCAGGCCGCGGGCATAAGCCGCCGGCGAGACGCCGAGGGCACGGCTGAACAGGCGCTGGAAATGGTGCGGGGCATAGCCGACCGCCGCCGCCAGCTCAGCCAAAGACGGCGCCTCTTCGGCTTGCTCGATCAGCGCGACGGCGCCCCGCACCGCGATCGAATCGCGCGACACGTCGTCGGGGCGGCAGCGCAGGCAGGCGCGATAACCTGAAGCCCGCGCCTCCTCGGCGGTGGCATAAAAGACTACGTGCTCGCGCTTCGGCCGCCGCGCCGGGCAGCTCGGCTTGCAATAGATGCCGGTGGTGGTGACCGCGCCAAAGACCTTGCCGTCGAAGCGCCGGTCGCGCTCGGCGAACGCCGCCCAGGCGGTCTCGTCATTCACAAGCGGGTCAAGATTTCGCATCAACATGGACCTAGCATAAGCGGCCGTCCTAGGTCGCGCGTCCGATGGCTTGCGCTCAAAATGGAAATTTGTGGACGTTCAACGAAGGCGAGCATCACCGCGCCGACGTCCGCGCCCATCTGACCGCGCCTTGCATCCGGGGCGACCCCTTGCTAGGGGCCGCGCAACCCAT
>JARXKO010000220.1 GCA_030271595.1 Pseudomonadota bacterium
GGCGAAATGCTTCGACAGCATCGGGTCGATGTACAGCGCGCCGCGGATGTCGTCGGTCGGATAGACCGTCCCGATCTCGATATTGGGCTCGTCGCTGGCGGCGAAGATCGCGCGCATGTCGTCGGTGGTGACCGGGAGAACTTCGCACCCCGGGATCGGGTAGCGCGTCACACCGCGGCGGAAATTGTTGAGCTTGCCGGTGGCGTCGCGGCTGCCTTCGCCGAGGAAGTCGACGTTGGCGACGATCTCGCCGCTGTCGCCGACGCACAGGGTACGGATATTGGCGATCAGCCAGGCATTGCCGACCGTCATCTTGACCTGGCTTCCGACCTGGCCGGACATCGCGACCGACGCGTCCTTGTGCGTCTGGAGCGCGGCGAGCGTCGCTGCCTCCATCCGCACGCGCGAGCCCGAACCGGCGATCTCGACGACTTTGCCAAGCACTGGCAGGGTCGCCCCGGAAGGCTTCGCCGAGGGCGCGGTCTCATCGGTGAAGCTACTGACTTCATTGATGAATTCACGCAGATTCGGGTGATCGTTCATGCACTTCCACTCCACGTTCCAGGCCGCGGTCAGAAGCCTAGAGCGAAGCGGTTAATTTTCGCTTGAGAAACGGCTCAGAATCGGCGCCGGAAGGCGACCGCCGCAAGCCACCCCAAAGCGAGCGACATCAGCACCGCGACGATGCCGTAGAGAAAGCGGTGGCGCCGCGCCGCCAGCGCGACGAACCGCTCGAACCCGGACTTGTCGATCTGGATGTCGCGGGTCGCGGCGGCGATGACCTTGCCGCGGTCGATGAGGAAGGTCTCGGCGGTGTAGGTCCCGACCGGCACCTGGCTTGGGATATTGATCGTCGCGCGATACAGCACGCCGCCCGTGATCTCGACCCCGCTCGGGTTTTCGGCATAGAGGCCCTGGCGCCGGCGCAGGTCGAGCAGCCCGGCCTCGAAGCGCCGCTCTTTCTCGGGCAGTGCGCCACCGCCCGGCGACAATTGCAGATTGTGCAGCCCAAGCTCGTAAATCGCCGCCGTCCGCTCGTCGACCAGTTCCCCCACCGGGCGCGAGGTCGCCACCGAATAGAAAGACGGCGCCGAACGAAAGCGGTTCGAATCGGCGTTCATCCAGATCCCGGCGAGCTTGGCCTTCTCGCGCACGAGGATCGGCTGAACCGGCCCGCGCAACACCACCGCGATATTGGCCGAACGGCTGGGAATCCGTCCGCCCGGGTAGAGGATAGCGCCGAACAGCAGCAATTGGGTGCCGCTAAAACTGTAGCGGATCTGCACCTCGCGCGCCGAAATGTCGGGCACCAGAACGGGCTTGTCGGCAGCGACCATCAGCGGCGCCGCAAGCAGCAGCAAGGAAACGCGCCGCCGCCGCATCACAGGAATTCGATCGAGAATATCTCGTCCGGGCGCCAGGCGAGGCCAAGCGCCATGCGCAGTGCGACGAACAAGATGATCACCGACAGCGCCAGGCGCAGCAAATCGGGCTTGATGCGGAGCGCCAGCAATGCGCCATATTGAGCGCCGATGACCCCGCCGATGAGGAGCAGGCCGGCAAGCACGATGTCGACCGCTCGGGTAGTCAGTGCATGGACCATGGTCGTCCCGGCGCTGACCGCGAGGACCATCGCCAGGCTGGTGCCGATGACTACCCGCGCCGGCATGCCAAGCAGATAGATCATCGCCGGGACCAGGATGAAGCCGCCGCCAATGCCCAGGAACACGGTCAGGATTCCAGCGACGAAGCCAAGGGTCAGCGGCGCCACCGGGGAAATGAACAGGCCCGAGCTTTCGAAGCGCCACCGCATCGGCAGGCGCTGCACCCAGGGGATGTTGCGGACTGGCTCGGCCGGCTGGACGGTGCCTTCCGCAGCCTCCGGCGCGGCTGGTTTGGCGCCGATATAGCCAAGCGCGACCAGCGCGTCCTTGAGCATCAGCAGGCCGATCCCGCCGAGAATCAGGACGTAGAGCGAATCGATCACGAGATCGATCTGGCCGCTCGCCTGGAACAACCGGAACAGGATTGCGCCGAGGAGCGAGCCGAAGAAGCCGCCGACGATCATCACCAGCGCCATTTTGATGTCGACCCCGCCGCGCCGCATATGGACCATCACTCCAGACACGCTGGCGCCGGTGATCTGGGTCGCGGCCGACGCCACCGCGACCGTCGGCGGGATGCCGTAGAAGATCAGCAATGGCGTGGTCAGGAAGCCGCCGCCGACCCCGAACATCCCCGACAGGACGCCGACGACAAAGCCGAGCAGAACGATGAACAGCGCGTTGACCGACTGGCCCGCGATCGGGAGATAGACATCCATAAGGCTGGACCACGGATTAGCCGCAAATCGCGCCTGTGGCCAAGCGCCCGCGGGAGATTATTCCGACGCCCTAGAAATCGGCTGCAAGAGTCACGACCGGGCCCGATCCGGGCTGGGCATTGCCGGCCAGCCGCTGACGGTAATCGAGGTGGACTCGGATATTGTCGCGCACCCGGTACGACAGGCGCGGACCGGCGTCGATCCGGTACAGCCCCGGCTGGGCGCCGCCCCACAGGCCGAAGCCGCCGGCGAAATTCTTGTACAGCGGGCGAGTGAGGGTCAGCGCGCCATCGATGAAGCGGTCGCGCTTGCGGAACCCGACCACCCCGCCCTGGAGGTAGGCGTCGAGGCGAAAGCGCCATGGCATCGGCCGGTCATAGACCCCGCCCTCAAGGAACAAGGCGAAGGCATTGCGCCCGCCGCCGAGTGAGCCGATGCGTTGCCGCCGCTCGGCGTCGATCCACACCGGAATGCCGCGCACCGGCTGCAGCCTGGCGCCGATCGCGACCTCGCCGCCGCGCCGCCCGACGTCGGAGGAGGTGCGCATGG
>JARXKO010000221.1 GCA_030271595.1 Pseudomonadota bacterium
ACCGGCTCGCCAAGATCGACAAGCGCGGCAATCCCCGCCTCGCCACTGGTCGCGATTCCATCCCAGCAGTCGCGCGGCAGGCCGATGCGCCCAAGCTGCGCGGCAACCGATTCAGCAGTGCGCGGGGCATTGGTCAGGAGGATTACCCGCCGCCCCTCCTCGCGCCAGGAACGGAGGCGTTCGGCAACCCCGGGATAGAGGGTAACGCCGTCGTGAATGACGCCCCACACGTCACACAGGATCGCACGATATTTGGGGTCGAGCGTAGCCCAGAAGTTCATTCGAGCCCGGCGTCCTTGAGCGCCTGTTCGATCGGCGCGACATCTTCGGGATTGTTGAGCTCGCGCAGCGCGAACGGCGGGGTCGCGACGTCGACCACCGCCACCTTCACCCCTTCAACCAGAAACCGCAGCTGCTCGAGCCCTTCCAATTGCTCGAGCGCACTCACCGGGGCCGCGACATAGCGCTCGAGCGCTTCACGGCGATAGGCATAAACCCCGACATGGAGGTGCGCCGGCGCCATCTCCTGCGTTAGCGAAGGGCCCGGCAGATAGGGAATAAGCCGCTTCGAGAAATAAAGCGCGTGGCCGGCATGATCCATGACCACGCTGGTAGCGCCGGCGCGGCCCGCGGCTTCCTCGGCCTGAAGCGCGCGCACGTCGGCGCTGCGCAGCCGCATCGCGGGGGTCGCGACCAGCGCGTCGCGGTCGTCCGCCATGCGCGCGATCAGCGCCTCGACGAAACCCGGCGGAGTGAGCAAGGCGTCGCCCTGGAAATTAATCACCAGCTCGGGCTCGTGGAGCTGGCCGAGCGCCTCGGCACAGCGCTCGGTCCCGTTGCGGCAGGCGGGCGAGGTCATGATCACCCCGGCACCGAACTTGCCGCAAGCGTCGGCGATGCGGTCATCGTCGGTGACGACGAACACCCCTGACACGCCGGCAACGCGCCGGGCCGCTTCGTAGCTACGCTGGATCAGCGGCTTGACCGCGCCAAGCGCTCCCTGAAGCCCGACCAATGGCTTGCCCGGGTAGCGCGTCGATTCAAAGCGCGCTGGAATGAGGATCACCGCGTTCATCGAGCGGCCGGGCAGTCGTGAATGTGGAGCACGCCGACCGGCTTGCCGCGGTCGATGACGAACACCGCCGTGATGCGATGTTCGTCGAACAGCGTGAGCGCATCATGGACCACCGCATCGGGCGCGATCGTCTTCGGACTCACCGTCATGAAATCGCCCGCCCGATGGTCGAGCCCGCGCTCGATGTTGCGGCGCAAATCGCCGTCGGTGATGATCCCGGCCAGCGCCCCGGCGGCGTCGGTCACGCCGACCACGCCGAGACGCTTGGCACTCATCTCGACGATCGCGTCGTGCATCGAGGCAGTGGCGGCGATCAGCGGCATGGCCGCGCCGCCGTGCATCAACTTGCTGACCGGCTTCAATCGCGCACCAAGCGGGCCGCCCGGGTGCAACAGTCCGAAGTCGGTGCGCGAAAAGCCCTTTTGCCGCATGACCGTCATCGCCAGCGCATCGCCGAGCGCGAGGGTCATGGTAGTCGAGGTCGTCGGCGCCACCGCTTCTGGCCCGACTTCGGGCCAGTGCGGCAGCGCCAGCGCCGCGCTCGCAGCTTTGCCCAGGGTCGACCGGCGATTACCGGTGATGGCGATGATCGGAATCCCGGTGCGCCGGAAATGGTCAATCACCGGCTCGAGCTCGGCGGTTTCACCGCTCTGCGAGACGAGCAAGGCGACATCGCCTTTCGCCGCCATGCCGAGGTCGCCGTGGATCGCCTCGGCCAGATGAAGGAAGACGGCGGTCGTCCCGGTCGAGGCGAAGGTGGCGGCGATCTTGCGCCCGACATGGCCCGATTTGCCGAGGCCGCAGACGATCAGCTTGCCGCTGCACCCCAGGATCAGCGCGATCGCCTGTTCGAACTCCGCCCCGAGGCTGTCGGCCAAGGCATCGAGCGCGCGCGCTTCGTCATGGAGTACGTCGCGGCCGAAACTGACGATATCGTCGCTCATCCCGCGGCCCTAGCGAGCGCGGCCGGCCCTGCGCAAGCGCTTGACTGGGCGCATCGTCATTGCGAGCGTGGTCAAGCAATCCACCGAGCACGTGGTGGATCGCTTCGTCGCTGCGCTCCCCGCAATGACGTCGAGGAGGCGAACATGGCGAAGCGACTGACCCGGTACATCCTCATCGCCCTGGTCCTTGGCGTGATCGCCGGGTGGGCGTTGAACGCGAGCCTTGACGACGGCAGCCCAGCCGCCGCCGAGCGCCTGAAATCGATCGCCGATTATCTGTCGATCGTCACTGCGCTGTTCCTGCGCCTGATCAAGATGATCATCGCCCCGCTGGTGTTCGCGACTCTGGTTTCCGGGATCGCGCACATGGGCGATGTCGCGGCGCTTGGCCGGGTCGGTGCGCGCGCGCTCGGCTGGTTCATTCTCGCCAGCCTGGTCTCGCTTAGCCTCGGCCTGTTGCTCGTGAATTTCCTCCACCCCGGGATCGGACTAAATCTGCCGATTCCGCCCGCGACCGCCGCCAGCGGAATTGAAACCGCCGGCTTCAACCTCAAGGATTTCATCACCCACCTCGTCCCCGCTTCGATCGTCGAGGCGATGAGCACCAACGAGATCCTGCCGATCGTCATCTTCTCGATCTTTTTCGGGGTCGCGCTGACCGCCATCGGCGAGGCCGGACGCCCGGTTGTCCGAGGCGTCGAATCGCTGGTCAAGGTCATGCTCCAGGTGACCGATTACGTGATGCGCTTCGCGCCGGTCGCGGTGTTCACCGCGGTCGCCAGCGCGATCGCCGAGCGCGGCCCGGAAATCATCATGACCTTCGGCAAGTTCGTCGGCGC
>JARXKO010000222.1 GCA_030271595.1 Pseudomonadota bacterium
GGGGCGAAACATTGTCGCCCTTGTCGTTGACGATCAAATCCTTCTTGCGGTCGGTAATCACGATCCGGCCGTGGTCGTCGAAATGGCCGACGTCGCCAGTCGCGAGCCACCCATCTTTGAGCACCCGGGCGGTCTCTTCCGGATTGCGCCAGTAACCGTGCATGACATTTTCGCCGCGGACCATGATTTCGCCGTCCGCGGCGATGCGCACTTCGGTATTCTTGACCGGCGGGCCGACGGTTTCGAGCCGGATTCCGGCGGCCGGCCGGTTGCAGCTGATGAGCGGCGCTGATTCGGTCTGGCCATAGCCCTGGAGGAAAGTGATCCCGAGCGACTGGAAGAACACCCCGACATCGGGGTTGAGCGGCGCCCCGCCCGACACCCACGCCTTGACCCGGCGGCCGACCTTGGCGCGAACCTTGCGGCGCAAGGTGAGGCCGAGGAGGCCGTGCATCGGCCAGTCCCACGGCTTCATCTTATGGTCATTACGGTCGCGCCCGATCTTGAGCGCCCGGTCGAGCAGATAAGATGACAAAGCGCCGCCGCCTTCGATCCCCTTCATGATGCGGGCGCGCAACAGCTCGAACAGCCGCGGCACGACGATCATGATCGTCGGCTGCACTTCCTCGATATTGGCGGCCAGTTTCTCGAGGCTTTCGGCGTAATAGATTTGCGCCCCGAGAGCGATTGGGAAATGCTGTCCGCCGGTATGTTCGTAAGCATGGCTCGCGGGCAGGAACGAGAGGAACACTTCGTCGCCCCAGCCAAGGTCGGACGAGATGATGTCGGTAGCGCCCTCGCAATTGTGGAGAATCGCGCCGTGGTGCTGCATCACCCCGCGCGGCGCGCCGCCGGTCCCGCTGGTGTAGATGAGACAGGCGAGGTCGGCTCGGCCGATGCCGGCGATCGATTGGCGCAGCTCGCCGATGTCCGCGTCTGCGGCGACCATCGATGCCCAGCGATGGGCGTCGAAGTCGTCGCTCGCCTGGCCGGTGCGGACGTCATCGATCTCGATCAGGTGATGGCAATCGGCCGACGTAATCACCGCCGGCACCAGCGTCCGGGCGAGTTTCTGGGTCGAGACGATCGCCGCTTTGGCGCCGGAATTGCCGAGCACATGGGCATGATCGCGCGTGGTGTTGGTGGTGTAGGTCGGCACGGTCACGCAGCCCGCGGCCATGATGGCGAGATCGGCGATCAGCCATTCGGGGCGATTCTCACTGACCAGCACCACCCGGTCGCCCGGCTGGAGCCCGATCGCCTTGAGCGATTGGGCGAGAGCGGCGACCTGGCGGGCGGCCTCGCCCCAGCTGGTCGAGCGCCATTCACCGGCCTCTTTCGCCCACAGGAACGGCGAGTCGCCTTTGTCCTCGGCGCGGGTCAGGAACAGCGCGACAAGATTCGGAAAATGTTCGAGCTGCCGTGCCAATTCCCTCTCCCCCGGCCGCCCGCGGAGCCTGGCGACGGACGCTGTTAAGCCGATTGCGCGGCGCATTCCAGACTGGGCCGTGGACAGCCGGGCCAAAGCCCGCTTAGTCTTGCGCCGGTGCGTATCTTCTTCCCCTTGCTCGCGCTTGGCGCCGCGTCCTGCGCCACCCTTCCACCGCCAGTCGCGGCTCCCGCCGGGGCGTTCGCCGCGGGCCCCGGACATCGGCAAGCCGACGCCTTCGTCATCGCCGCCAACCCGCTCGCCGCCAAAGCGGGCGAGGAAGTCCTCCGCCGCGGCGGAAGCGCGGTCGACGCGGCGGTCGCGGTCCAGGCGATGCTGTCCCTCGTCGAGCCGCAAAGCTCGGGCATCGGCGGCGGCGCCTTCATTGACTATTTCGCCGCCGCCAGCGGAACCATCGCTGTGTACGACGGCCGCGAAGTCGCGCCGGCCCAAGCCAGCCCGACGATGTTCATGGACTCGAGCGGCCAGCCGCTGCCGTTCAATACCGCGGTGCTCAGCGGGCGCTCAACCGGCGTTCCCGGAGCGGTCGCGGCACTGGCCCTGGCGCAGCACGAGCATGGCCATCTGGCGTGGAAGGACCTGTTCGGGGCCGCCGAGCGGACCGCCGCCGACGGCTTCATCGTCAGCCCTCGACTGGGCCGCTTGATCGCCGCCGATTACGCCGAGAACAAAGCGCCCGACGTACTCGCTTATTTCGCCCGGCCGGGCGGCGGATTGCTGCGTGCCGGGGACCGATTACGCAACCCCGCTTATGCCGCTTTCCTGCGCCGGTTCGCGGCCCAGGGACCAAGCGCGCTTTACGCCGGCGAAACCGCGGCGCGGATCGTCGAGCGGCTGCGCCAGGGCGAGTTGCCGGGATCGATGACCATGGCCGATCTTGCCGCGTATCGCCCGGTCAAGCGCGAGCCGCTGTGCGGTGCGTATCGCGGCTACCGCGTGTGCGGGCCACCGCCGCCGGCAAGCGGGGTCGGGACCCTTGAATTGCTCGGGCTGCTCGAGCGGACCGATATCGACCGGCGCGGACCCAATGACCCCCAGGCGTGGTTTCTGTTCGCCGAGGCAAGCCGGCTGATGTACGCCGACCGCGACCAATATGTCGGCGATCCGGCGTTCGTCCGGGTGCCGGTCGGGGGACTGCTCGATCCGGCATATCTGGATCAGCGGGCACAGTTGATTGCGACATCCTCGCCGGCCGTCGCGCCCCTCGCTGGAACGCCGGTGGAAGCCCCGGCAGTGGCGGCTGACCGGACACTCGAGCCGGCCGGAACATCGCAATTCATCATCCGCGACGCGGCCGGCAACGTGGTCTCGATGACCACCACGGTCGAATCGATTTTCGGCAGCGGGCGGATGGTCGACGGCT
>JARXKO010000223.1:0-1615 GCA_030271595.1 Pseudomonadota bacterium
GAGCGCGAGAAAGTAAGTCTCTGACGCGTAAATTGCCATCGATATCAGCGTCAATATTCGTTGAACCTGTCATCGCTTGCACCACCCACAACGCTAGGCCCAAATTTTCCTACACCCCAAAAATCTGCAACATGGCCGGTTTGCCTTTCACACGAGGAACCGGGCCATGCCGAATGTTGGATCAGATTGCCGCAGCGAAGATGAATTGTTGGTCCTTCGACAGGCTCAGGATGAGCGGGGGGAGGGCACGTCTGGCGGTGACGCCCCCCTCCGTCAGCCGTTCCGGCTGCCACCTCCCCCAGAGGGGGAGACTCTTGCGTCGTTCTCCGACGATCCCGTCCTCACCCCCGCGCTCAAGCTGCGCTTTCTCGATTGCCTGGCGCAGCACGGCAATGTCCGCGTCGCCGCCGCGCGGGTGGGGGTGTCCCGCTCGGGGCTGTACCTTGCGCGGCGGCGTGACCTGCTGTTCGCCGACGGGTGGCGCGCGGCTTTGTGCCGCGCGCGCGATCATGTCGAGGCGGTGCTGGCCGAGCGCGCGCTCGACGGGGTGGAGGAGCAGGTGTTCTATCACGGCGAGGTGATCGCCACGCGGCGGCGGTTCGATACGCGGCTGCTGCTGGCGCACCTCGCGCGGCTCGATGCATTATGCGCGGAAACGCGCGGGGCCGAGCCGTTCGATCTGGCGCTGGCGCGCGCCGCCGGGATCGAAGCGGCCACCCCGCCGGCGAACCGCGCGGCGCACCTTGAGACCGTGGCGGCGCAGGCCGGGCGGGCGTTCGATGTCGCCGTCGTCGCGCCCGATCCCGACGATCCGTGGGACTACGAACCCGTCCCGCGCGATCCCGATGACGGGGAAGGCGAAACGGAAGGCGACGCGGAGCCGGCCGCCGCTTTCAACGATGACGACGACGATACGGACGACCAAGGCTACGAAGATGATGACGAAGATGACGACTACGCAGCGCAACAGGAGCGGCTGTATGATGCGCGGTGCGAGGCCGAAGCGCGCTTTGAAGCGGCGCGGGCGGTATTCGTCGACGAAGCGGTTGACCGCGCGGCGGAAGAGCTGGCGGCGGCGCACGCAGAACTGCTCGCCGCGGTCGATGCGCTGCGGCTGGTGCCGCCAATCGAGGTCAAATCGCTGAGGCCGCCGTTTTCCGGTTTCAGGACTGTGTCCAGTGTGTCCAGTCGGGCTGGGTTGAGCCAGCCCTTGCCGGGTGCGCTGCGGCGGGTTAGCCATGGGGGCAGTGGCGAGTCACGCGGGGGATGATATGGCGGACTGGATCGAA
Source organism: Pseudomonadota bacterium (assembly GCA_030271595.1). Classification (GTDB taxonomy): domain Bacteria; phylum Pseudomonadota; class Alphaproteobacteria; order Sphingomonadales; family Sphingomonadaceae; genus Sphingomicrobium. Next base: position 1,290 of record JARXKO010000223.1, read on the forward strand.
CAACTCGAACGGCTGACCCAGCTGCACAAAAGCGGCGCGCTGACCGATGGCGAATTTGCTCTGCAGAAGGCCAAGCTGCTCGCCGGGCAAGAGGCGCCGCAGCGGCCAGTCAGTCCCGCGCCGGTGACCGATTGGCACAATGCGCACGCCGTGCCCGAGCGCGGCGGGGCCTTGCCCAAGGCGGTGGTGTTCGGGGTGCCCGCGGTGCTGGTAATCGCGCTGGCGGCGTGGTTCGGTGCCTCGCTGGTCAAGCCCGGGCCGGACAAGGAATTGACCGACAGTGCGAGCGTTGCGGCGAGTGATGGGGCGGTGGCGCTGGCCACCCC
>JARXKO010000223.1:1715-2802 GCA_030271595.1 Pseudomonadota bacterium
CTCAAGCCGGGTAAGTCAGCGCCTCGAACCGTTCGAGGTGATAGTCGGCGCTGCCGAACTGGCCTTCGATCATCGTCGCGCGTTTGAAGTAGTGGCCGATCGCCAGCTCCATCGTGATGCCGATCCCGCCGTGGGTCTGCACCGCGCTCTGGCCGATGAAGCGGATCGACCTGGCGACCTTGGCCTTGGCCATCGAGACCGCGGCCTTGCGTTCATGGGCCGGGGAATCGAGCCGTAACGTGCCCATCAGCGCCATCGAGGCGATCTGCTCGGCCTCGACCAGCATGTCGGCCATGCGGTGCTGGAGCACCTGGAACTTGCCGATGGGGACGCCGAACTGCTTGCGCTGGCCGGTGTATTCGACCGTCTGGGCGAGCATCGCGCGGGCGATCCCGGTCGCCTCGGCGCAGACCGCGACGGTGCATTCGTCCACCACCCGCTCGATCAGCTCGATCCCGCCGGCAAGCAAGGCCTCGCCCGGGATCGCGACGTTCTCGAAATAGATCTCGCTGGCGCGGAAGCCATCGACGGTCGGGTAATCGCGGCGCGAGATGCCTTTGGCTTTGGCGTCGACCAGGAACAGCTCGACCCCCTCGCGGTCACGGCGTCCGCCGCCGGTGCGCGCGGTAACCAACAGGTGCGTGGCCCACGGCGCGCCATAGACCACGCCCTTGTGGCCGTTGAGGACATAGCCTGCGCCGTCCTTCTTCGCGGAGGTGCCGATGTCGGCGAGGTTGTAGCGGCCCTGCGGCTCGGCATAGGCAAAGGCGATGACGCAGTCGCCCGAGATGATTTGCGGGATGGTCGCTTCGGCGAGCGCTCCGCCCGCCGCAACCAGCGCGCCGCCGCCGGCGACCACGGTCTGGACCCACGGCTCGATCGCGATGACCTTGCCCAGTTCCTCCATCATGATCTGGTTTTCGATCGCCCCGCCGCCCATCCCGCCCAGCTCTTCCGAAAACGGCGCGCAAGTCAGCCCCAGCTCGCTCGACAAGGCGCGCCAGATGCCCGGATCGCGGCCTTCGGGGCTGGCGATCATCTTCTGCCGGGCATCGAAACTGTAATTATCGGCCAGGAACCGCGCGAG
>JARXKO010000224.1 GCA_030271595.1 Pseudomonadota bacterium
GAACCTGCGAATGCCGATACCAAAAACCGGTGCCTTACCACTTGGCGACGCCCCAGCAGGCGCACCCACGGATGCGGAAGAAGCGCGGCTTATACCGGCCAAATCCGCAGTTGGAAGGGGGTGCGGTGGCGAATGTCAGTCCCTATATCCAACCGATGAGCAAACTCCCCATCCGCGATTTTCACGCCCACCTTTATTACGATCCGGGCGAGGTCGAGCGCGCCCGGGCCGTCGCCGCCGCGCTGACCGAGCGCTGGCCCCTGCCCGTCGGCCATTTTCATCTTCGCCCGGTCGGACCCCATCCGCGCGGAAGCGTCCAGATCACGGTCCCGACCGACCGCTTCGGCGACGTCGCGCAATGGCTCGCGCTCAACCGCGACGGCCTTACCGTCTTCGCCCATGCCAGCACCGGCGACGATCGCGCCGACCATAGCGACCATGTCATCTGGTTCGGGCCCAGCGAGCCGCTCGACCTCAGTATCTTCGACTAAGCGTTGGGGATCCGGCCGTTGACCAGATCGTCATAGTCCTTGGCGAGCTGGCGGGTCATTGCGCCGACCTCGAACGTCCACGGCCCGGCCGACTGGACCGCGGTGATTTCAACCGCGGTTCCAGTGAGGAACATCTGCTCGAAGCTGTCCAGTTCCTCGGGCCAGATTTCGCGCTCGTTGACCGCAATCCCGCGACGCTTGGCGAGGTCCATGACGGTGCGCCGGGTGATCCCGTCGAGAAAGCAATCGGGGGTCGGTGTGTGAAGCTCGCCGTCGCGGACAAAAAAGACGTTGGCGCCGGTCGCCTCGGCGACCTTGCCGCGCCAGTCGAACATCAGTGCGTCGTTGAAGCCGCGGCTTTCGGCGTGCTGCTTCGACAGGGTGCAGATCATGTACAGGCCCGACGCCTTGGATTGGGTCGGCGCGGTATACGGCGCGGGCCGCCGCCACGGCGCGATGTCGAGCCTCAGGCCCGCTTCGGCATGGCGCGGATCATAATATTTGCCCCATTCCCACGCCGCGATTGCAAGGTGCGGCCTGGTGTTGCCCGGCGCGACCCCGATCGATTCCGCGCCGCGCCACGCCACCGGACGCATGTAGGCGTCGGTGAAGCCATTGGCCTCGAGCACCTCGCGGCAAGCGGCGTTGATCTGGTCGACGCTCCACGGCAAGTCGAAGCCCAGCAATATGGCGCTCCGCCGGAGCCGCTCGCTATGCTCGTTGAGTTTGAAGATCTCGCCATTGTAGGCGCGCTGGCCTTCGAACACCGACGACGCGTAATGGAGCGCGTGAGTCAGGACATGGACCTGAGCCTCGCGCCACGGCAGCAACTCACCGTCTTTCCAGATGAATCCGTCGCGGTCGTCGAATGGTGGTTGGTCGGCCATCAAGTCCCTGTTCCTGTCCCCGGCTCGCGCCTAGGACAGCTGGGCGTCGGCAGCAAGCGAAGCGGATTTGGCCTCTTCGGCAAGTTCCCCACCGCGCCGCGAGGCGGCGTCGATGGCCGCCGCCAATAAAGCGTCGAGGACCTGGTCGCGGTCGAGCACCGCAAGTCCGGCCTCGGTCGTTCCCTTGGGGCTTGCGACGCGCCGTGCGACCGACTCCATGTCTTCGCCGGTCGTCGCTGCCATCCACGCCGTGCCGAGGACTGTCTCGAGCGCGATGGTCGAGGCGATTGCATGGCTCAGACCGCGCTGCTCGCCGGCCTTGGTCAGCGCTTCGACGAAGCGCGCGACATAGGCGGGTCCGGCGCCCGCGACCGCGCCAACCGCGGCAAATTTACCCTCGTCGGCCATCCACGGCGCGAACCCTAGGGGCGCGAAGATCGTCGACAGCTGGAGTCGCAGCGCATCGTCGGCATCGCCGCTGACCAGCGCGATCACCCCGCGCCGGATCGCCACCCCGAGGTTGGGCATCGCGCGGACGATCGCCGCCGCCCTTGGAAAGTGCGTGCGCAGGGTCGCGAGTTCAACTCCCGCGAGAAGCGAGACCATCACCGCCTTTGAAGTCAGCCACGGCCGCAACTGTTCAGCGACTTCGGCCAGCTTCTGCGGCTTGACCGCGAGGATGACGAGCCTGGGCTGAGGACCGGCCTCGGCGAAGCTGGCGACGGTGCGCACGCCCTCGACCGGCTGCCCGCTCGGACGGATCACCGCCGCACTCGACAAATCGATCCCGGCCGAGCGCCATCCGGCGACGATCGCCTGGCCCATGTTGCCGCATCCGACGAACCACGTCGGCACCGGCAGTCGGGGGGTCTCGCTCATCCGCTTTGTCCTACGCTTCGCCGTGGGTATCGATGAGCGCCGCGGCGATCGCCTCGCCCGGAGTCTTGCCGCCCCACAGCACGAACTGGAACACCGGATAGAAGCGCTCGCACTCCTCGACCGCGGCCTCGGAAATGGCTTCGGCCTGCTCGAGGCTGAGCCCTTCGTCGGTGCGGGTGTCGAGGATGGTCGAGTGGCGGAACACGATCAGCCCGCTGCCCGACCACATCTCGAAATGGCCGAGCCACAATTGCTCGTTGATCAGGCTCAGCGCTTCGTGGATCGCGCTGCGCTTCTCGGGCCCGACCTTGATGTCGGGGAAGGTCAGGAACTGCAGCACCTGGTCCTCGGGCCGCCATACGGCGCGCAGTTCATATTGCGCCCAGCTGCCGGTCGCCGAAGCGACGATCTCGCCCTCCCCGGTGCGCTCGCACGCCCAGCCGCGGGCCTCGAAATATTGTTCGAGCACCTCGATCGGGGCGCCGTCTTCGCGCTCCTCCTGCAGTTCTTCTTCGTCCAGGGTCAGGCTCCGGGTTTGGGCTG
>JARXKO010000016.1 GCA_030271595.1 Pseudomonadota bacterium
CCTTCGATACTTATAGTTTGTGGGACCAGCCAATGCCAACTTCGAACTGATGCATTTGCAGCTTGATGGTATGGAACGGGTTCGGACCGCCAGGTGTGACCTCAGTTCCCGTCGTCGAGGCATTGGGCGAGTAAAGGAATGAAAAACTGAGCCGGTCCTTGGCGCTCGACGCATATTCAGCGCCAACCGTGAAATGCTGTTTGGAAACCCCGGGCGCGAGGATATTGATGGTCACATCGCTCGGGCGCACCGGATTATTGTTGAACGCTGCGCCGGCGCGCAATTTCAAGCGGTCGTTGATCTTGCCCTCAGCGCCGAGCTTGAATTCATTGACGTTCCTCCAGCCAAAGCCCGGGCCGCCCTTGGACCCAAATTGCTGCGGAATGGTCGAGCTATTCGATACCGCCGGAATGTCCGAATAGTTGATGTGGCGGAACCCGAGGTCGAAGGTAAGGCCCGGCGTCGCGTCGAAGGAAGCGCCAACCGAAAAATTGGACGGAATGTTGAACTTGCCGTGGTCCTCGAACAGGCCCGCATATTTCTTGAACTTGCTCATGTACATTTCGGATTGGTAGCTCGCTCCGATACGAAACTGCGGCGACAGTTTGAACAGCGCTCCAATGCGAATTCCCACTCCGGCCGACGTACTATTGCCGTTGTCGGTCAGTGCCGACGGATCGACGGTCAACGGATTTCCGAACGGATCAAAGGCAAAGGCAGCGAGGCCCCGGGCCTTGAAAATCTGCAAGCCCAGCACCGGCGCAACGCCGATCGTTACATGATCGCCGAATTTGCGGGCGTAGCCAACACTGACGAACGCTTGGATCAGGTTGACGCCAGTGCGGCCGCCGCAAAACACGCCGTTGGGAGCAGGAAAGGGCGCGGTTCCGCAGACCGGGTTGGCGGGTGCGGGATCGTAATCGGTATTGAGGCCGCCATTGCCGAACAATGCAATGCCCCACGCTGAATCCTCATTGATTCGATGCGAATAGCCGGCATTGGGAAGAAGGAAGTAATTGGCGCTGCTCTTGACCGTTCCGCTGGGCGTGAAACCGGGGCCGGTGCCGGTAAATTGTCTCCGTGGCATGAACAGCGAAGCGCCGATATCCACCTGGCTATCGATTTCCGCGAGTCCGGCCGGATTGACCGCAATGGTAAGAGAATCATCGGGATCGGCGACCGTTGCCCCGGCCATGCCCTTGTCGCGGATGCTCACGCCGTTCAAAAAATAGCCCACGGTCGCGCTGGCCGGCACTGCGGTCAGCAGCGCACCAGAAGCGACACCGGTAAGCGCCATCGCCCTCAATATCTTTGACATTTCACACTCTCCCCTTTTTGAATGACCACCTTGGACCGCCCGTTACTCGCCGGCCAAAGGCGCGAAAAAGCCGGCTCAGCCGGCTCTTTCGAGTACGAATCTGAAGACCCCCCCGCTTTCGTCTTGCTCCAGGATCTTGTTGCCGGTGGTCCGGCTGAATGCCTCGAAATCCTTGACCGATCCGGGGTCGGTGGCGAGGATTTCAAGCGTTTTCCCGGGCGCCATCCCGGTCAATGCCTTTTTTGCCTTGAGAATCGGAAGCGGGCAGTTAAGCCCCTTGGTGTCGAGCGTTTCGTCAGCCATTCATTGTCCTTTCGGCGCCCGGCGCTGATGGTCAGATGTAGAGGTTGATGTCGGATTGGAGCGCGTTTTCCATATACGTCGCGGCCCCCGCATATTCGAGGTCGTCGACCATGTCCGCGGGCTTGTATTCGAACAGGTCCATCGTCATCTGGCAGGCGATTAGGCGCACGTCGCTTAGCTGTGCTGCCTCGCGCAGCTCGCCGATCGAAGCGACGCCTTTCTTCTTGATCAACCCCTTCATCATGCCGCTTGTCAGGGCTGTCATCCCCGGCATGATGCTCATGATGTTGGGCATCTTCATGTGGCCGCCCATCATCGGCATTTCCATCGCGCTATTGCCGAGCGTGGTGACGCTGAGGTCGAGCTTTTTCTTGAGAAGACCAAGACCGTAAAAGGTGAAGAACATCGTCACCTTCACGTCCATTGCCGCGGCCGTAGTCGCAAGGATGAAGGGCGGGTAAGCCCAGTCGAGGGTGCCCTTGGTGACAATGATAGACATCGACTTACCGTTCGGGCGCATATCGCCGGCCATCACATCTTCCCCTCGCTTAACGCGGCCGAGCCGCCATCATCAGGTTCGGCCGTGAGACTTCATATTCCAGGCCTCATCAAACCGACTTCCGCGTCCATGCGCAAGCTCTTATTTAGCAAATGCTGAATAGTCGGCAATGCCCGGCCCTCGACTCTCCATCCGCATCCGCTAATATGCTAATATGTTTTGTAAGGGGAGAACGGAAAATGAAGGGTTTCCATCGTATTGCACTAGGGCTGGTGCTCGCAGGCTTCGCCGCCAGCCCGGCGTTGGCGCGCGATCCGAGCGGTGTCTATAAACGCCCGAACGGTGACCAGGTTCGGGTCTGGGTGGCCGATGGCATGCTTTATTGCAGGATCGAGTCGGGCAAAAGACCAGGGTTCGAAATGTGTCACGGCATGGCTCCGCAAGGCGAAGCGTGGTTCGGTAAGCACATGAAGCACCCAAGCATGCCCGGCTTTATGACCTTCAACGGCACCGTCACGAGCGATCAGAAAACGCTCAAGATCAAAGGCTGCGCCATGGGCAACGCGATGTGCGATGCGGAGGTATGGAACAAGATCGGCTGACCTTGCGGGCCGTTTTCATCGACCATCAGATTTTTTCGGCGCCAGCGTGGAACGCATTGCACCCGCTTGCTTTTTCACGCCATTCAGCGGTTCGCACCTTGGCCGTGATGATGGGATGGTTGCACGAACGCCAAATCGTTGAGGCGCAATTGCCCGGCCTGTCGCTGCTCGAGCGATTCCATGGTTCCGCTTATGTCACTGCCTTCAAAGCCGCGACGGATCGCGGCGAAGTCACGATTTCCGAACGCAAGCAATTCGGATTCGGTACCATGGAAAATCCGATTTTCCCCGGATTGTTCGAACGGGCATGCGCGACCGTTGGCGGATCGATCGCGGCCGCTCAGTCGGCGCTTGACGGCACCATTGCCTTCCATCCTGCGGGCGGCACTCATCACGGCAAGCCCGACCGTTCGAGCGGCTTTTGCTATTTCAACGATCCTGCCTTCGCCATTGCAACATTTCTCGACAGCGGACTCGACCGGATTTTATACTTCGATCTCGACGCGCATCATGGCGACGGAGTCGAACAAATATTCGCCGACGACGATCGGGTGACGTTGGTTTCGGTACATGAGGCGGACCGTTGGCCCTATACCGGAACTGCCGATCGGCCCGGTCCTGGCAACGCAGTGAATATTGTCTTGCCCCGGGGGTCGAACGATAGCGAACTCGCCTGGATGGTTGGCGGGCCGCTGGCGGAATTCGCCCGCGCCATGCGTCCTCAGGCGATCGTCATTACAGCGGGCGCTGATTGCCTGCATGGCGACCCGCTTTCAGCGATGGAGTGGAGCAATGGCGCATGGTGGCAAGCAGTAGCCACGGCCGTCCGCTGGGCACCGCGCGCAGTGGTGCTCGGCGGCGGCGGCTACAATCCTTGGACCGTAACCCGTGGTTGGGCGGGATTGTGGGCGACGCTGGCCGGTCACAACCCAGGAGGGCCCCTTCCTGCCACTGCCCGTGCGTTTCTCGCAGGATTTGAAAGCGACCTCATCGATGCTGACGAAATCGAGGCGGAGTGGGTCGATTCGATAGTCGATACTCCCCGTCCAGGGCCAATCCGCAAGGAAACCCGGCGCGAAGTCAGTGCAGCGCTCGACCGCCACCGCAACAAAGCTCTTGGCGATCGGCTCGAGGGATGCGAAGCTGAATATTAGAACTACAGCAGGTATGAGGTGAGGATGAACTGGCTGAGCGGACTGGCAGCGATGGAAGCGCTCGAAGGCGCTTCGTTCGACGCCGCGCTGGTGGCCCGGATGGAGGCTCGCTCCGCTGCCGTCGCGGCGCGGCCGCTGCGTTTTTCCAGTCCAACGTTCAAGGAGTATCAGACCGACGAATTGTCGGGCTGCGGGAAGAACAGTTTCCCGGCCTTTTCAATCACCGCCGGCGAATGCGCGCTCAACTGCGATCATTGCCAGAAGAAGATCCTCGAGCCGATGATCCCGGCGACCAAGCCGGAAATGCTCGACCAGAAGGTTCGCGACCTGATCCTGCTCCAGGGCCTGCGCGGTTTCCTGCTGTCGGGCGGATCGAACAGGCATAATGTCATCAACTACGACCGTTTCTATCCGATCATCGAGGGGCTCAAGCGCGACTTCCCCCACCTTCAGATCGCAATCCATACCGCGCTTTGCGATGAGGCCGCGGCGAAGCGGATGGAATCGGCCGGGGTCGATAGCGCAATGATGGATGTCATTGGTGCTGAAGAAACCATCAGGGATGTCTATCACCTCGATCGGCCAGTCGCGGATTTCGAGGCCGCGCTGGCGGCGCTATGCGCGACCGGAATGGCGGTCGTCCCGCACATCGTCCTGGGCCTTCATTATGGACGCATGGTTGGCGAGGCCAACGCCTTCGACATCGTCGCCCGCCATGCGATCGACAGCCTGGTGCTGGTGGTGGTGATGCCCTTTTATTCCAAGCCTGGCACGTTCGTGATCCCGGACGTCCATGAAATCGGTTCGATGTTCCTGCAATCGCGGCTTCGAATGCCGGACAAGAAGGTGCTGCTCGGCTGTGCGCGTCCGGCTGGGATGCACAAGCGGATTACCGACGCCTATGCAGTGATGGCGGGCCTGGACGGCGTCGCTTTTCCGGCCGAGGGAGCGGTCGCGGTCGCGGCGCTGACGGGTCGGCAGTACGATCAGGAGCATAGCTGTTGTTCGATCAAGACCGGCCTCGGCGAAGGCCGGGAAAAGGCGTTGTGCGCGGCATGATGGTCAAACCTGTTTACAGTGGAGCGATGCGATGGGGTGCATGAAGTCGGAAGATGTGGTGCCTGGCACGAACGGTGCCGATGGACGCGACTTCAATCCTTATTCGGCGATGCAGCCGCGGACGCCGCAGGAAGCGCCGATCGGGCTTCGCAACGGGGGCCGGGTCAAGGCCAGCGACATCCGCCCCACGGGTACATATTTGCCCAACAACAACATTCTCACCCCGCACATGCGCAGCCCGGAATATGTTCAGATGTCGACCGCGGCAGCGATGACCCTGGGGCTGATGCCGGGCACGATGCACCGCTGCTCGTGCACTCGCTGCCTCAACCTGCTGCTCACCTATCCCGAAGGCTGTCGCGCCAATTGCGCTTATTGCGGGCTTGCCCGCCACCGCGAGGCCGAACGCGATTATGCCGACCGCAACTTCATTCGCGTCGACTGGCCGGCGGTGCCAATGGAGCAGGTTGCCGAAATGGTCGGCCGCGACGGTGCCAGCAGCCCGTTCCATCGCATGTGCATCTCGATGATCACCCATCCCAATTCGGATGCGGACACCAAGTCGGTGCTCAAAACCTGGACCGATTACGTCGACCCCGGCGACATCGCCATTTCGATCCTGTCCAATCCGACGACCATGAACCGCGACGACGTCAAGATTCTGCACGCCATGGGATCGGATATTTTCACCGTCGCCATCGACGCGGCGACCCCGGAACTGTTCGACCGCACCCGCGGGCGCGGTGTCCAGAGCCCCCACAAATGGTCCAAATATTGGGAAATCATGATGGACGCGCGCGAGATTTTCGGACCCAAGAAGTTCGGCGCGCACATCATTGTCGGAATGGGCGAAACCGAACACGACGTCCTCTCCCTGGTCCAGCAACTGGTCGACCTTGGCGGCCACAGCCACATGTTCTGTTTCTTCCCCGAAAAGGGATCGCTGATGGATCACCTCCCGGCGACTCCGCGGGATCAATGGAGGCGCGTGCAATTGGCCCGCTATCTGATCGATTACGGTGGAGTCCGGATCGATCACATGCGCTTCGACGGCGAAGGCCGGGTAGCGGATTTCGGCTTGCCGGCCGGCGAACTCGACGCGATCATCGATTCGGGCATCGCCTTTCGCACCAGTGGCTGCCCGGGCAAATTCGCCGACGACATCTCGGCCTGCGATCGTCCCTATGGCGACAGCCCGCCGTCCAATATCGCCAGCTATCCGTTCCCGCCTCAGCCCGTGGACCTGCGCAAGATTCGCAATCAGCTGGGCATGGAGCGCCCCGGCCAGCCCTATGTCGAAGACGAGGAATTCGACGTCATCCAGCCGGTCGAATGACGAGCCAAATCCGGGTCATCGACACCGGCCTGCGGGAGGGACGGAAGAACATTGCCTTCGACCAGGCCATGGTCACCTTGCGCCAGCAAGGGCTGATCCCCGACACGCTGCGCTTCATTCATTTCCAGCCCACCGCGCTGGTCGGAAGGCACCAGGATCTGGGGCTCGAGCTCAACCTCGATGCTTGCGCCGAGGCGGGGGTCGGAACGGCCCGCCGAATGACCGGCGGCGGGGCTATCTATCTCGACCCCGGCCAACTCGGCTGGGCGTTGGTCTGCTCGCGAACCCTGTTCGACGGCGGCGATCTCGGGACTGTCACGCGCCGTATCTGCGAGGCTGCCGCGGCGGGCCTCTCCACGCTCGGCATCGACGCCCGCTACAGGCCGCGCAATGATATCGAGGTCGGCGGTCGCAAGATCAGCGGAACGGGCGGCTATTTCGAAGGCGATGTGCTGATGTTCCAGGGCACCGTACTGGTCGACCTCGATCCGGCAATGATTGGCCGGGTTCTCAATGTTCCGAAGGCCAAGCTTACCAGGCATGCGCTCGACGATGCGGCGCAGCGGATCACGACCCTGGCGGCGCTTCTTGGCGCACCGCCGCCACTTGCCGAAGTCCAGGAAGCGCTCGCCAAGGGCTTGGCGGAGGAGCTTGACGCCGGGCTATTTTCCGACCTCCCGACCGCTCAGGAGGAGGCGCTCGCCCAATCGGCCTACGAGCAGGAAATCGGCACGGACGAGTTCGTCCTCGAAATCGACGGCGCCGACAGAATCGCGGGCATTCGAGTCGGTCACCATCTCGGGCCCGGTGGACTGGTCAGGGCCCACATCCGGCTCGACGGCCCGCGCGGCGACAGGGTTCGTGAAATCCTGTTTACCGGCGACTATTTCGTAACGCCGCCACGCGTCGTGTTCGATCTTGAGGCCGCGCTTCGCCAATCGCCGACCAGTGCGCTGCCTCAAGCAATTCGAACCTATTTCGATTCCTTGCCGGCCGGCGGCATGCTGTCGATCGGGGCCGAGGATTTCATTGCCGCCGCCGAAGCAGCGATCGCCGCCGAACCGGTCGATGCCGAGTGAAAAGGCTCACCGTCCTCCAACATAATAGCGCAGAATATCTCGGGTTGATTGAAGACCATCTCGAAGGGCGGGGGATCCGCTTCAATTATGTTCGCCCGTTCACCGGCGCAGTCGATATTCCGGGCCTCGATTCGATCGGGGACGGCCTGGTGCTGCTGGGTGGCGGCGTTTGGGGGAGCGCCGGGACTCGCGACCTGCCGAGCCTGGCCGATGAACTGGCTCTAGTCCGCGCCTGTATGATGGCCAACAAATTGGTGATCGGCTTCGGGCTTGGCGCCCAACTCGTCGCCCGCGCGGGTGGGGGCAATGCTCGCTCCGCAGCACTCGAATGCAGGATCGGTACGGGTACTCGGACCGACCCCGAGGCGCTCGGCGGGTATATGCCGCAGGAGTTTCCCTATTGCCGCTATGGTCGCGATCGGGCGGTGCCCCCGGCCCATGCGCGAATCCTGGCCACTGACGAGGATGGCGAAGCGCTTGCCTTTCAGATGGGCGAGACCGCTTTCGGCTTTGATTATCATCCCGGGATCAAGGTCGCGATGATCGAGGATCTGGTCATGGAGTTCGAGGAAAGCCCGACGGGGGTGAACGAGAACTTCCAGCGGTTGCGGGCCAAACAGCGATCGATCGAGGATGCGTTGGTCTCATTTATGACCGGGCTGGTCGCGGTATCCAGGCTCATGGCCTGAGCCAGGACACCATCGCTTGCATTAGCGACAACTGATATGTAACCACTGCCAAGCCAGGGAGAGGCTATTGGACGCTGTTCGTGCGTCCGCAAGAGATTGGGAGAAATTGCGTGGCGTCGAAGCTGATTATCGTCATGGCAAACACCGATCCGCGCAATGGCGAAGAACTCGGCGCACCGATCTTCCAGGCGACCGTTGCCGCGGCGATGGAATATGAAGTCGACGTCATTTGCACCGCTACTGCCGGCCGGCTGATGAAAAAGGGCGTCGCTGAGTCTTTGGTGGTCAAGCCGGGCTCCCCCAAAACCGTCTACGATTTCATCAAGGACGCCCATGACGCGGGTGCCAAATTTTATTGCTGTTCGCCGAACCTCGACCTGTTCGACATGACCGTGGACGACCTCATCCCGGAATGCTCCGGGATCGTCGGCGGCGCCTACCTGATCGAGGAGGTGATGGAGGGCGACGTCAAGGTAATGACCTACTAGCCCGCTGCGGGCCAGGCCGAGTTGGAGTAACAATGCACGTCGGAACCAGAGTTCAGGAATTTATTGGCGACCCGGTTTCCGCTAATCCGCCAGTTGCGCGCAACGTCCTTGAGGAAATCTTCGCCGATATTCAGGCGGACCAGCGCTATGATCACGAACTCAACGGCTGCCTGAATTGCGGAATTTGTACCGCCACCTGCCCGGCGGCCCATTATTACGATTTTTCGCCGCGCGAGATCGTCCAGCTGCTGTGGACCGAGAATCTGGACGGTATCTATGACGCGATGCAGGAAAAGATTTGGGCCTGCGCGCAATGCTACACCTGCGCCGCGCGCTGCCCCTTTGAAAATTCTCCCGGCGGGCTGATCATGCTGATGCGCGAAACCGCGATCAAGCATGGCATGGAATCGGCCAAGAACGTCCTTCGTCCATTCAGCCGTGTGATGCTCAAGCTCATTTCAACCGGCAACCAATTATCGCCGGACATGATCAATCCGGAAGGTTTTGCCGACTGGGGACCCAATATCTCCAAGGTGAACGCGCCGCTTCAAGTGCTTCGCCAGGCCATTCCCATGCCGACTCTCCACACCACCAAGACGGCTTGGGAAACCAACCTCAAAACCTCGGTCGAACTGTACACCATCTGGGAAGAAACGGGCGTGCTCGGCCAGCTCGAAACGATCGACGAAAACCTGTTCGATGTCATTTCCGACATCATGGATGAAAAGCGCGAAGACTGGTCCGACTTTCTTGAAGAGCAGGAAGACAAGGACGACTGAGCGCTGACAATGGATCACAGAGGAGCAAGAACATGACCAGCGGCACTGGTGGCGAACGGTTTACCGGCCACGGCTCGGAATGGCGCGACGCCAATCTTTCGCCAGCAGAGGCGGAAGTTGCTACTTCTTGGGTCGAAGCGCGCATCAACAAGCGCGCGATGCTGACCACCAAGCAGCGGGTCGACGACGTCCGTGACGTCATGTGGCAGCTGGAAAAGGAGGGCGAGATCGTCGTCCACCGAGTGAACGACGAGCATCAGCCCATGATCGCGAAGACGCTTTACGGCTGGGACAAGAAGATTCCGACCGATCGCCTGTGGCACCACAAGAGCTGCGGCCAGTGCGGCAATATTCCGGGCTATCCGGCGTCGTTGCTGTGGACAATGAACGAGCTTGGGATCGAATATCTCGACGAAACCGATCAGACCAGCTGCACCGCCTGGAACTACCACGGCTCGGGCATCGGCAATCTTGAAAGCCTGGCCGCGGTATTCCTGAGGAATTTCCACCAGGCCTATGTCGCCTCACGGGCTGAAGGCAAACCCGATGGCTATTATTACCCGCTGGTTCACTGCGGCACATCCTTCGGCAATTACAAGGAAGTGCGCGGCTACCTCCTGCAATCGGCGAACTTGCGGGAAAAGGTAAAGGCGATCCTGGGTAAGCTCGGCCGGCTGGTCGATGGCAAGCTCCTCATCCCCGAGGAGGTGGTCCATTATTCGGAATGGGTACACATGATGCGCAAGCGCATCGTCGAGCGCCAGGTGGTCGATGCGTCGATGATCCGGGCGACCATCCACCCGGCCTGCCACGTGTATAAAATGGTGCCGCAGGATGTGATTTACGACGACGAGGTGCTGGAAGGCGACCGGGTCGCGGTGTCGACCGGCATCGTCCAGGACCTCGGGGCCCAGGTGATCGATTATTCGACCTGGTACGATTGCTGCGGCTTCGGCTTTCGGCACATTATCTCGGAGCGCGAGTTCACCCGCAGTTTCGCGATCGACCGCAAGATCAAGGTGGCGATCGAAGAAGCGCATTCCGACGTCATGATCGGTCACGATACGGGCTGCATCACGACGCTCGACAAGAACCAGTGGATCGGGAAAGCCGAAGGCAAGGATTATCAGCTTCCAATTCTCGCCGACATCCAGTTTTCGGCGCTCCTGTGCGGCGCGCATCCCTATAAGATCATCCAGTCGCACTGGCACGCGTCGGCGATCGAAACGCTGATGGAAAAGCTCGGGATCGACTGGCGCGCGAAGAAAGCCGAGTTCGAGCAATATCTCGAGCACATCCAGGCCGGCGGCCCGACGGAGACGCTTTATGATCCGCGGCGGATGATCACCGGAGGGCCGGGGTTCAGGCCAGTAGCGCAAATCGGGGGATAATGAATGAGTGAACCGTTTCTGGTGGTAGGCGCGGGCCCGGCCGGGCTGAGCGCTGCGCATTCGCTGGCGACCGCCGGGCAGAAAGTGATCCTGGTCGAAAAAGAAGACACGCTTGGCGGTGCTCCGATCCTGTCGGGTTATGCCAAGCTGGTCCCGTCGGGGGAATGGGCGAGAGATGCGATTGGCTCCATGGTCGCCCGGGTGGTCGATAATCCCTCGATCGAGGTGATTAAAAACACTGTCGTGCAACGCTTTGAGGGCAAGCCCGGCGCCTTCAACGTAACGCTTAGGGACGGCAAGACGTTCACCACTCCGGCCGCAGTCTTGTGCTCGGGCTTCACCCATTTCGACAGCGTCAACAAGCCCGAATGGGGGTTCGGTCGCTTTCCCGACGTCGTCACCACCACCCAGGTCGAACAGATGATGTCGACCGGCGCCGGTATCCGGCGGCCGTCCAACGGGGAACCGCCGAAGCGTGTTGCGATCCTGTTGTGCGTCGGCAGCCGTGATCGTCAGATCGGACGCGAATGGTGTTCGAAGATCTGCTGCACCGTTTCTGCCAACATGGCGATGGAAATCCGCGAGGAATTGCCCGATTGCCACGTGTATATCTATTATATGGATATCCGGACGTACGGCCTGCTCGAGACTAAATATTACTGGCGGAGCCAGGAAGAATTTAAAGTCAAATACATCAAGGCGCGTATTGCCGAAGTGACCAGCGACGGCGACAAGATTATCGTCAAGGGCGAGGACACGCTGGTCAAACGCCCAATCACCATTCCGTTCGACATGGTCATCCACGCCATCGGCATGGATCCCAACGTCGACAACCTTACCCTGTCGAATGTGTTCGGGGTGAATCTCGAACCCAATGGTTTCATCGATCGCCAAAACACCTACGGGCTGGTCGGCGCATCCAGCCGCGAAGGCATATTGGTCGCGGGAGCGGCGACTGGCCCGGAAACGATCGACGACTCAATCAGTCAGGGCGCGGCTGCGGCGATTTCCGCACTTGGCTTCGTTCGCTCACTCGAAAACGCCTGAGTCGATGGGATTCTTTTCCGCCCCCAAGAAGATTGCCGAGCTTGAGCGTCCGGTGCTCGACCTGTCGGGCCCCGGCCTGCTTGCGGCAACCGAACGGCTGGCGGTCGTCTGCGAAGAGACCGGCGGCGTTGAATCCTATGTCGACGCAGTGAAGTTGAAGAGCGAGGCATTTCGCAAGATTTTCGACGATGCCGGTGACGGGGGGCCGGGCGCGGACGATCTGGCGGTGCTGGCCGGCCTGATGCCGACCGTTCGCAGGCGCATCGGCCCGTGGCTGGAGGGCGACCGCTTCCCGATTCTCAAGGCTGCGATCATGGGACTGGTCAATGCGCCGCATGACGCCGCACTGGTCGACCAGCGGATTGCCGAATTCTGCGTCCAGTTTCCGATCGACCGCAAGCATCGCTGGGTCAAGGACCTTGCTGCCGAGCTGCTCCACGCACTCGATCCGGAACGCTATCCGCTGATGTGCCGCTGGGTGTGGGACGAAAAGGCCAATACCGGCGCCCTCCGGGAAATCTGGCATGGCGATGTTGACCGCGCCTCGATCCGGGTCGGCGACGGCTATGCAATGCACATCATGCTGCGCGAGGAATTGTGTCAGTTCCTCGCCGACAATGGCGTGTTCCGCGACTTGCTGCAGTATGTCGATCTGCTGCTCGGTCAGATTTACGCCGAATATATCGCCGCTCAGGGCGGTAGTTACCTGCGCGCCGACTTCACGTCGCCCGAGGACAGCGTCGCCTATCTGCGGCGCCTGCTGGGACTCGACGGAGTGCGGATCAAGCATGACGACCGCAAGGCGGCGAAAACCGCGCGTGCGGCGCTTCCGAGTAGTTAAGGGAACGCCAATGCCGATCCACGAGAAACACCTCATTCGACCGGAAAATCTGTCGACCCACGACAACCTGGTGATCGATGGAGTCGACGTTTCAGGCGACTGGTCGACCTTCATCAAGGCGCGTGTCGTCACCGACTATAACGAGCAGATCGAGGAAGAAATCTCGGCGCTTCCCGGCGGGGAATTTATTCACCGTTGCTGGCAGTGCGGGTCGTGCACCAACAGCTGCACGGTCAATGCCCTCAACAGCGACTTCAATCCGCGCTACTGGATCTACCTCATCCGCATGGGCTTCGAAGCCGAATTGGTCCGCGACAAGGACCTGGTCTGGCAATGCGTCAGCTGCAACAAATGCACTTATGCCTGCCCGCGCGACGTGTTCCCGGAAGGGGTCATGAAGGCCACCGCGCACTGGCTCGAACTCAAGGGCCATACCGTCAAGTCACCATCGACGCAGTTCGATGAGGAATTCTCATCGCAGGTATTTCGCACCGGCAAGATCGAGGACGGGCGCGTGTTGCTGGGGTTTTTCAGGCGTAGTGGCCAGTCGCTGTTCCAGCCGTGGCTGGTGGTCATGATCAAGAAAATGATCCGCGGCCTGCCGCTCGTATGGCTGACCAAAATGGGCTGGTCCGCTCTGTTCCACCCGCGCACGCGTGGCTGGGGTCCGGCCGGCGCGGCCATCCAGGAATATGCCCGGGAACAGGAACACAAGCATCTTGCCGCGGTTCGCGGCGGCCACCCGGAAGCCATGTTCGATCCGGCGAAATAGGAAGCGACAGATGGACAAGAAGACCGCGTACAAGAAAGTCGCTTACTACCCGGGCTGCGCGCTCGAAGGGACCGGCCACGCTTATAACAAATCGACCAGGGCGGTCGGCAAGAAGCTCGGGCTTGAGCTCGAGGAGGTGAAGAACTGGAATTGCTGCGGGGCGATGGAGGTCAAGAACATCGACCCGAAGATTCAGACCTATTTGTCGAGCCGGGTGATGAGCATCGCCGCCAATGAAATGGGTCACAGTGTCGTGATGGCGCCGTGCAACGGTTGCTATCATAACCTCAAGAAGGCCGAATATGACCTCGCCCATGACGAAGGCTCGCGGGAAGTTACCGAACGGCTGTCGTCCAAAGCCGGCCACACGACCTACGAGGCCGGGCAAGTCGAAACGATCCATGCCCTCGATTGGATCAAGGATGCGATCGGCGAGGAGGAATTGGCGGCCCGTGTGAAGAACAGCCTCAATGGCCTGAAGATCGCCAATTACTATGGCTGCATGTACACCCGCCCGCGGCACATTTTCCCCGAAAAGGATTCGGGGCCGGGCAGCGAATCGACGTCGGCACCGCATTTCATGGATGATCTGCTGGCCGCCGCGGGCGCGGAAAACGTCGATTTCGCGCTCAAGACGGCATGCTGCGGCGGGGCGCACACCTTGTCCGACGCGGACACCTCGACCAAGCTGGTCGCCAACATCCTGATCGCAGCGGAGGAGGCGGGAGCGGAGGTCATCGCGACCGAATGCCCGACCTGCCACACCGGGCTTGAGATGCACCAGATTCGAGCCGAGACCAATTTCGGTATCAAGACCAATGTCAAAGTGATGTATTTCACCCAGTTGCTCGGGATCGCGCTCGGCCTCAGTCCGCGCAAGGTCGGGTTGCAGGAAAATGTTTCCGACGGACGGGCCGCGCTGAAGGCCCGGCAGATTGGCTGATAACGCGCGCACTTTTGCCGAAGTCGAACAGTGGGTCGAAGGCTGGTCGTTCGATCGCGCGGCCCCGCTCGGGGCCGCGGCACCCCGGCAATTGCTCGCCGCCGCAGAGGAAATTCTCGGTCTTTGGCTGGTCGCGCACGGCAAGGCTCCGTCATCCCGCAAGGTCGAGGAATTCACGCTGCTTGGGCTTCATCGCCAGGCGGCGAAGGGCGATCCGAGCTTCAACGCCTGCCGCGAGACATGCCGCGAGGTCTGCTACCGCTTCAACCTTGCGGCGACCGACCTTGCGCCGGCTGAATGGCGCGCCAATCTTGCAACCTTGCGCCGGGTCGTGCAGCATCTGGTATACTTCGTCGGGGGCAAGATGCGGAACGCGCAGATCGGTGAGTTCTGCTGTTCATCACGCTCTTTGCGGACGGACGAGGCCGAAGCCGGATTGGGAGTTGGGTAACGATCATGGCCAATGTTCGCGGATGCAATCTTCCGGACGAATTGCTGTACGACGTGCCGAACCATACCTGGTT
The DNA here is from genome assembly GCA_030271595.1 of Pseudomonadota bacterium. GTDB lineage: Bacteria > Pseudomonadota > Alphaproteobacteria > Sphingomonadales > Sphingomonadaceae > Sphingomicrobium. The sequence goes on from JARXKO010000016.1 coordinate 14,825, forward strand.
CAGCGAGCTTCCGGACGGCCGCGTGAAACTGGGTATGACGACGGTCGCGACAGCGCTTGCCGGGGATATCGTCGCCTTCACTCCAAAGAAGGTTGGCCGTTCGGTGGAGGCGGGGAAATCGGTTGCGACCATTGAAAGCGGGAAGTGGGTCGGTCCGGCCAAATCTGCTGCCGCGGGGAAGATTTCCGAGATCAATGAAGCGGTGGTGGATAAACCCGCCATGGCCAATGCCGACCCTTATGACACCGGCTGGCTGGTGATCCTCGAGCCTGACGACTGGGCCAGCGTCAAGGGGGGC
>JARXKO010000017.1:0-2357 GCA_030271595.1 Pseudomonadota bacterium
CAACTTCCTGCTCGCGGTGGTCGGCGACCTCAACCTCGGCAACACCTATGCGGCGGGCGACCTGTCGCTTACCGCGGGCGGCAGCCTGACCATCGGCGACGTTACCGCGCTTGGCGGCCTGTCGCTCAACGCCGGGACCAATCTCATCGCTGGCAACCTCGATGCCCAGGGCAATGTCGCGCTGTCCGCGACTGGCAACGTTGCCGGCGGCGCCGTCAATGCTGGTGGCGGTTTCGCGGCCGATGCCGGGGGCAACCTGACACTCGGGACGATCGCTACCAACAGCTTCAACCCGCCTTCCGGTTTCGCGATCCGTCCAGGCACCAGCGCGGCGACGGTTACCGGGCAGGATGTGACGCTCAGCTCGGGCGGGAACCTGACCACCGAGTCGATCACTTCGGCTGGCGCAATCGGCCTCACCGCCGGCGGAACGCTCGGCACGGGCGACCTCAGCGCGGCGACCGATATCACCGCCAATTCGGTCGGCACTATGACGCTTGGCAACGCCCAGGCGGGCAGCAATGTCACCCTCGCTTCGTCCGGCGGCGACGTCACCACAGCGAATGTCGGCGGCAAGGTGGTCAATGTTTCGGCCACCGGCACGACGTCGGTCAACGCCGTCACTGCAAGCACCAGCGCCAGCTTCACCGCCGGCGGCCTCGCCAATTTCTACGGCGTGGTTGCGTCGCCGACGATTACCGTGACCTCGGGCGATCTCAACGTTGCAAATGGCGGGTCGCTCGGTGTTTGGGGGCTGACCAACCTCCTCACCCTGAATGCGATGAGCAACGGCTCGCCGGTGATCATTGGCAGCGGAATCAGCTCAACCGCCGGGCAATATGTCCTCAATGAGGATGGCAACATCAATTCGGCCGCGGTGGTTGTTAACGCCCTCAGCGCGACTGGCGGAAGCGCGCCCGATATCCTCATCGGCAGCCTCTCAATCGACGGCAGTCAGAGCCCCGACGGCGGAGTCAGCTCGGTGACCGTCAACACCGGGGGGACGATTGTCGTCCAAGGCAATGTGCAAGTCTCCGATGCCGGCGCTGCTGACACTTTGACACTCAACGGCGGCCATGCCGTCGAAGTCATCACCGATACCGGAAGCATTGCGATGACCAACAGCAGCGGGGCGCTGGCGGGCGTGCTTGGCCTCAATGCCGACAATGTATGGGTCGGCAATCAGGCGTTGATCACCCAGCTGGAAGCCGATCCGAACTTCGCCGGCCGCGACGCCGCGCTGGCAACCAACAGCGGGCCGGTCAATAGCGCGGGCTATGTCCAGGCCGGCCAGGTAGATTCCACGGTCAGCAACACCTTCCTTGTCCAGAACAGCGGTGATTCAACCAACTTCGCCGGAATCACCGTTGGCGACGGCGGCCTCAACGTCACCGGTAGCGGCCCAAGCCCGACGACGGTCATCATCTACGGCCAGCAGGTGAAATCGGACGGTACCGTCAACGGCGGCGATCAGTTTGCGTCTGCGGTCGCGATTTCCAGTCCTTCGGGAACCGCGACCGATTCCGCGATAAACGGATGCCCGCTGGGCGGCTGCGTCATCGTTCCTCCGGTGCCGGTTATCCCGGGCGGTGGACCCGGAATTGAATCCATCCTGGGCCCGATCGGCCTGATGGGCGGGAGCGGATTCGCCGGCGACAGCCAGGGTTCGGTCGACGGGTCCGATGATGGCGAGGGCGACGACAGCGACGACAGCGACGACAACAGCGGCGATCAGGTCGATGTGCTCTTCAGCCTGATCAACACCGCGCCGATCGTGCTCGACCAGCCCGTCGACGAGCCGGTGACGAGCGGCAGCGACGGCGCCGGCCCGGGCGGGCTCTAATGAAGGAGGGACTCGCGATGCGCAGGCTCATTCTTCCCCTTTCGACGGCGGTTTCCTGCCTCGGCCTCGCCATGCCCGGAAATGCAGTCCCGCTAAGCGTCCGCGATAGTTTCCGGATCGGCACCGGAGGGACGATTTTCTGCTCGGCCCAAAGCGTCGCCACCGACAAGGCGCTGCACGGCATGTTCGATGCCGGTTATGTGCTGACCTGCCGCGATGCCGCGCTTCCGATTGGCAAAATGTACAAGCTTCGCGACACCGCCGATGCCGGCGCCCGGATCACGTCCGCCCGCGACGAGAATTTCGTCTGTTCGGCGGCCAAGCCTGGACAGGTCGCCGGCCTCGGTGCGGTCGCGATAAGCGAATGCAAACTCAAGGATGCCGACGTCGCCTATCGAGTCTATTCGCTGCGCAAGGGCAAGGATTTCTATTCGGCCGAAGGCCTCGCCGGTTATGACAGCGTCGTTCAACTGGCGCTTCGCAGCCTGATCGCCGACGAGCCGGCGAAGGGCGA
>JARXKO010000017.1:2457-14764 GCA_030271595.1 Pseudomonadota bacterium
GCAGGATTTGTCGGCACGGACGAGCTGGTGGCGCGGCGCCTGCGTAATTACCGGGCCATGCACGAGCTCAACCAAGGCGATTCGAAGAACGCGCTCAAGGAGCTCGACAGGCTCCCGCCGCGCTCGACGCTCCCTGCCGGGAGCGATGCCGCCGGGCAGATGAACATCGACGCTTCGACCGCCAAACGGCTCAATGCGGACTCGAAGCTGGGCCGCCAGCTCGGCGCCGAATCGGACGAGTTGCTGCCGGCCGAGAAACTCGAGATCCTCGACGCCCAGGCGCTTCAGTTGCGCGGTACGGCGCTGCGGCTGTCAGGGGACATTCCCGCCGCGATCACGGCGCTCAACAGCGCTGACGCCAAGCTTCAGGCGGTGCGCAACGGCACGGTAACCTCCGTAGTGTGGATGCGCGCCCAGATTCTGGGCGATCTGGCGGCAATCGCCGAGGATTCGAAGAACCCGGCCGAGGCGGATCGTCTGTACCGCCAAAGCGTGCTGTTGATCGAGACCGGCTACCCGGGCTCGGCGGCGCTGCTCACGGCCCGCGCCCGGCTGGCCGGTTATCTGGCTCGCAGCGGCCAGTCCGCCCAAGCTGAGGCGATGTTCCGCGAAATCGTCCATTCACAGCCGGACGCGAGCAATCTCCCGCCCAGTTTTGCCTATGTGCTCCGGCCCTATGTCGATTTGCTGCTCCAGCGCCCGACCGACGCTGCCGCTTTGGCCGAGATCTTTGCCGCCAGCCAGCTGATGGTGCGGCCGGGCCTGGCCCAGACCCAGGCCGTTCTCGCGCGCGAGCTCAGCGGCGGTGGCGACGAAGCCTCGCGCCTGTTTCGCCAGTCGGTGACCTTGAGCCGTCAGGTCGAGCGCAGCCGGGTCGAACTCGCCCGGCTCGAGAGCTTGCCCAAGCCGAACCCCGAGGAATCGACGCGGATGCGGACCGTTCGCGCATCGCTCGCCCAATCGGCCAATGATCAGGTCGCGACCCAATCGGCGCTGGCCGGCTTCCCCCGCTATCGCGCGGTATCGAGCGACGTCATCCCGCTGTCCGAGATGCAAAAGGTGCTCCATCCGAACGAGGCTTATTATCGCATGGTCGTCGTTGGCGATGCGATCTACGCAATGATCCTCACACCCGCTTCGGCCGAAGCCAAGAAACTCGATCTCACGGCCAAGCAGCTCGACGATCAGGTCACGTCGCTGCGCGATACCATTTCGACGATCGAAGATGGCCAGCACAAAACGTACGCATTCGACGTGGCGCTCTCCCATCAAATGTATCAGGAGCTGTTCGCCCCGTTCAGCGACAAGCTCGCCGGAGTGACGTCGCTGATCGTGGAGCCCGACGGGGCAATGCTGCGGCTTCCGGCCAATCTCCTGGTCATGGATCAGGCTTCGGTCGACACTTATGCCAAGCGCTTTGCGGCCGGCGGCGACGCCGCCGAATTCGATTTCCGCGGCATCAACTGGTTCGGGCGCGACCGCGACATCAGCACCTCGGTTTCGCCCCGGTCATTCGCGCAGCTCCGCGCGACGCCGCCTTCGACCGCGACCCGCGAATATCTGGGGATGGGTCAGAATACGCCGCCGACCCAGGCCAATGAAGCGATGGTCCCGGCGATTGGCGATCGCGATTGCACCCTCCCCCTGTCGTCGTGGGCGAAGCCGATTTCGGCCAAGGAACTCGAAACCGCGAGCGGGATTCTGGGGAAGAACGATCCCGCCAGCGTCAAAGTCATCACCGGCGACCAGTTCACCGACACCGCAATCGAGCAGCGCAGCGACCTCAGCGATTACCGGATCCTCCATTTCGCGACCCACGGCGTGGTTACCTCGCGCGCCGCCAAATGCCCCGCCCAGCCGGCCTTGCTGACCAGTTTCGGCGGTGCCGGATCGGACGGGCTTTTGACTTTCCGCGAAATCTTCGACCTCAAGATCGACGCCGATGTCGTTGTCCTTTCGGCCTGCGACACCGCCGGCATGGCGAGCGCCGCGGCGACCGAGTCGGCCGGCCTTGCGACCGGCGGCGACGTCGCGCTGGATGGACTGGTCCGCGCCTTCGTCGGTGCTGGCGGCCGATTGGTGATTGCCAGCCACTGGCCCGTTTCCGACGAATATAACGCCACCCAGAGGTTGATCACGGGCCTCTTCTCGGCGGCGGAAGGAGAGCCGATGGCGACCGCTTTGCGCCAGTCGCAGCGCGCGCTGATGGACGATCCCGACACGTCGCACCCGTTTTACTGGGCGCCATTCGCTCTGGTCGGGGACGGCGAGCGGCCATTGGTTCCGGTCAAGGCGCAGATTGCGGCGGCCAAATAGAGCAGCGCTGGGGTCGCGGGCGACCGTTGGCCTTTTGAGTGGGGTCGGGGCCCCGGGTTCAGGACAAAGCCGGGATTACTGGCCCGGATCGCCGCAGCGGCAGCTGGTGACTCGCGCTGTGCGCTTACGTGGTGCCGGCGCGGAAGCAGGCTGAGCTTCAGCCGCCGGATTTTCCGCATTGGGGAGACGGTCGGCCGAGGCCATGACAACCTCTGCCGGGCGACTATCCTGCTGGCTTGCCGGGTGCACATTGGGCTGGGGCGGCTGAGCAACTGCCATGGTCGCTGCCGACACGGCTGCCGCTGCAAACATGATCCCACGGACGGTCATCGTATTTCCTCCACGTTGAGTGTGCAGGAATACGACTCGGCTGCTTTCCCAATCGCTTTCGAAATTGGTTAAAAGGCGCTCAATCGTCCTCGCTAAACGCCGATTAATGACACGTTATTTCCTTTCGACCGCAGTAATTTAAGCCTTTTTCGAGATTCTGTGATGTTTGACTTTTGTTAAACTTGGGCTCAAAATTCCGGCCTTCAACCTTCTGGGGGATGAATCATGGCTACGGCTGTTTCAAACAAACGAAAAATGTACATGACGACCGCGGGCGTGCTCGCGGTCGGGGTCGCCGCTTACGGTCTGGGCAGGGTCTACCCGCCGATGGGGCCAAGCGCCGGCACGATCGGACCCGCCGAGCGCTATGTCTCGAGCCAGGTCGGCGAAGGTGATGTCACCCTTGGCGACACCGCTGTTCCCGAGCTGATGCAGACCGATGCGTTCGAGCTGATGACCAAGGACCCGAGTTTCAGGGCACTTGCCGCAAGCCCGGGCTTCCAGGCCCTGGCCGGACAGCCGCAGGTCATGGCGGCGCTGATGGCCAATCCCAAGGCTTTCGCAGCGCTCGCGGCCAATCCGTCGGCATTCGCCGGCCTCGCCAGTTCGGCCCACAACCTCGCGGCGCTCGCGCCCGCGGCGCGGCAAAACAGTGCCCAGGTAATGTCGGCCGTCGCGAGCCATTCAGCAGCGCTGCAAGCGCTTGCAGGCCATCCACAGGCGCTGGCCGCGATTGCCGCCAATCCGTCGGCCTTTTCCAGCGCCGCCGCGATCCAGGCATCGGCCGCCAGTTCGGCTGCGCTCGCCGGTCTCGCCAATGACGCTTCGGCGATGAAGGCGCTCAACGCCGACCCGCAGGCGTTCAGCGCGCTCGCTGCCAACGCCGCCGCGTTCAAGGCACTCTCCGGCCAGCCGCAAGCGCTCGCAGCGGCGGTCAACAGCGCCGCGGCCGCTGCCCATTACTTCCAGTCGGCAGGCGTGTCGCAACAGGCACTGGCCTCGATCGCGCGCAATGCCAATGCGTTCAGCGCGCTCGCTGGTCAGCCCAAGGCACTGCAGGCGATCGCCGCTCACTCCAACGCTTTTGCAGCGCTTGCTTCGCATCCTGCGGCGTTGGCTGCGATTATGAGCAATGCCTCGGCGTTCGGCAGCTTCGCCAATAACGCCAATGCCTTCCGCGATGCGGCTTCGAAAGCGGCGGCCAATGCCCAGATGGCGCACAATGCCTCGGCGTTCCAGCAACTGGCGAGCGACAATGCGGCGATGAAGGCGCTGTCCGCCGACCCGCGGGTATTTTCGGCCATGAATGCCAATGCCGCGGCCTTCGCCGGGCTCGCAAGCAACGCCCGGCTGCTCAACCCGCAGGCGCTTGCGGCGATCGGCAACAATGCGTCGGCTTTCTCCAGCATGTCGGCCAATGCCGCGCAGCTGAGCGCCGCGGCGCATGCGCTACAGGCGTTCGACGCCCACTCGCTGGCGGCTTCGGCAGCGGCCGCGGGCCAGCTCAACGCCGCCTCGATGCAGGCGGTGATGGCCAACCCGCAGGCGTTTTCGGCGATGATGGCCAATCCAAGCGCGTTTGCGGCAATCAGCAGCCGCTCCGCGGCACTGGCGGCGCTGGCTTCGAATGCGAAGGCGTTCGCGGCCTTGGCGGCACAGCCGAACATGGCGGCATTGATGGCCAATCCGAACTTTGCGTCGGCGCTGAGCCAGTCGGGGATGGCATCGGGGTCACACGCAGACTGAGCGTTTAATCCGGGGGGCAGTTGTAAATGCGTTTGGAGTCTGGCGGGCGCGAGTTCGTCCATGTGATGCTCGCGCTCGTCCTGGCCACCTGCGCCGGGCCTGCGCTCGCCCAGGCTCAGTCGGGTCAGCCCGAACCGCCGCCCCCGCCTCCTGCTGATACCACCACCCAGGTCGAACATCCCGATGCGGTGCCGCCGCCCCCGGCCGACACCCCGCCGGCCGAACCGGTTGTCGCTGCGCCGACCCAGCCCAATGCGCCCGAGCCGACGACGGCGGAACAGAAGACCCCCGATCATGTCCCCGCCGACGCCTCCGGCTTCCATCTTTCGACGCTCGAGACAAAACACCTCACCTTGCTCTACATCGATCCGGCGCAGACCTATCTGACGCCGTATCTCGGCCGGGCATTCGAGAACGCGCTGGCCTTCCACATGAAGGAATTCCACTGGCAGCCGTGGGAAGCGACGACGGTCCTGCTCAAGGACTTCGGCGATTACGGCAATGCCGCGGCGCTGGCCTCGCCAAGCAACATGGTGCTGCTCGATGTCGCGCCCTTGTCGCTGTCGATGGAGACCTTTTCCCCGGGCGAGCGCTTCTTCACCTTGACCAACCACGAGCTCGCCCATGTCGCTGCGATCGACGTGTGGGACAAACGCGACGCGTTCTGGCGCCATATTCTCGGCGGCAAGCCGGTGCCGCTTCAAAAGCACCCTGAATCGATCCTCTACAATTTCCTCACCTCGCCCCGGAACCTCAGCCCGCGCTGGTACATGGAAGGCAGCGCGGTGTTCTTCGAAACCTGGATGGCTGGCGGCCTTGGCCGGGCTCAGGGCGGCTATGACGAAATGGTGTGGCGGGCGAAGGTCCGCGACAATGCGCGCATCTTCTCGCCGCTCGGCCTCGAAAGCGAAGGCACGTCGATCGATTTCCAGGTCGGCGCCAATTCGTACCTCTACGGCACCCGCTTCTTCTCTTATCTGGCGTTGACCTACGGACCCGAACGGACCGTCGAGTGGCTTCGCCGGTCGGAGGATTCGAAGGCCTTCTACGCCAGTCAATTCAAGCATGTGTTCGGCATGCCGCTGGATTCGGCGTGGAACGACTGGATCGCGTTCGAGCGCAAGTTCCAGAAGGACAATCTGGCCGCGATCGCGCGCTATCCTCTTACGGACGTCCAGCATTTGTCGCCGCGCGGACTGGGCTCGATGTCACGCGGCTATGTCGATGACAAAACCAACAGCCTGGTTGCCGCTTTCCGCTATCCCGGCCGGATCGGTTTCCTCGGCAAGATGGACCTTGGCAGCGGCAAGGTCACCCCCCTGACCGACCTCGACGGCATGATGCTCTACAAGGTCACCAGCCTGGCGTTCGACCCGGCCACCCGGACCGCCTTCTATACCAATCAGAATTACGCCTATCGCGACCTCAACGCGATCAACGTCGATACCGGCAAGAAGCAGCGTTTGCTGACCGACGCCCGGATCGGCGACCTCGCCTTCAACCACGCCGACAACAGCCTGTGGGGCATTCGCCATCAAAACGGGTTTGTCACTTTGGTGCGAATCCCCGCGCCCTATACGGAATTCAACCAGATCAAGACCTTTCGCTATGGCGAGATCATCTTCGACCTCGACATCTCGCCCGACGGCAATCTCGTCGCCGCATCCTATGGCACCGTCGATGGCAAGCAATCGGTCAAGGTATGGAAGCGCGAGGACCTCGAGCAGGGCAATGCCGAGGAGCCGATCGCGACCTTGTCGTTGCCGCCCTCGGTGCCGGAGAATTTCACCTTCACCCCCGACGGCAAGGCGCTGCTCGGCAACAGCTATTACACCGGCGTCTCGAACGTTTTCCGCTTCGATATCGCAAGCGGCAAATATGACGTCCTGACCAATGCCGCGACCGGCTTCTTCCGGCCGCAATTGCGGCCCGACGGTTCGCTTCTGGTCTATGATTATACCGGCGAGGGCTTCAACCCGTCGCTCATCAAGCCCGAAGTGCGCCAGGATCTGGCCAACGTCCGGTTCCTCGGCAATGAAGTGGTCAAGGCCCGCCCCGAGCTCAAGGCCTGGGGCATTGGCTCCCCGGCCAAAGTGCCGCTCGATCAGCTCGTCACCGCTCGGAGCACCTATGAGCCGCTCGAGCGGATGCGCTTCGATGCCCATTATCCGATCGTCTCGGGATATGCCCGGTCGCCCGCCCCGGGCTATTATTTCCACATCGCCGACCCGCTCCAGTTCCGCCAGTTCAGCGCCACCGTCTCGGTCTCGCCCTTCGGCCATTTGAAGACGAGCGAGCGCTTCCACCTCAATGTCGAATATCAGACCCCGAACTGGAAGCTCAATTACTGGCATAACCTGGCCGACGTTTACGACCTGGCTGGTCCCGTGCTGCGCAGCCGCAAGGGCGATGCTTTCATCATCAGCTATAACAAGCCCGTAATCTACGATCCGCCGCGGCAGCTCGAACTGTTCGGTTCGGCAGCGGCCTATTTCGGGCTCAACCAGCTGCCCGGCGCCCAGAACATCCTCAGCCCCAAGCAACTGACCTCGGGCGAAATCGGGCTGCGCTATACCAATACCACCAAGGCGCTGGGCGGGGTCGATCACGAAAAAGGCGTGGCTGGCCGGCTCGTCTTCGGCACCGACGAGGCGCAGGGCAAATTCTACCCCAAGCTTTATGGCGGCTTCGACATTGGAACGGCGCTTCCGTGGAGCAATAGCTCGGCCTGGCTATATGGCCATGCGGGCACCGTCGGGGGACCTCGGCTAAGCCCGCTCGCAGCTTATTATTTCGGATCATTTCGAAACAATTACGTCGATGACCGGAGTGAGAAGCGCTACCGCGAAATGGAGAGCTTGCCGGGCTTCGGGATCGACGAGATTGCGGCGCGGCGCTTCGCCAAATTGACCGGGGAGATCAACCTGCCACCGGTCCGTTTCGCCGAGCTCGGGACCGCCGCTTTCTACATGAATTATATCCGCCCGGCGGTGTTCGCCGGGGCCATGGTGACCCAGGCACCGGACGGGTCAAATCACCGCTACGAAGATGTCGGAGCCCAGCTCGACCTCAATTTTACCGTCGCGCTGCGCCTGCCGATGATCTTTTCGGTGGGGCTGGCGAGCGGTTGGCAGGATGGCCATTACAGCAAGACCGAATGGCTCGCTTCGCTGAAGATCCTGTGAAACGGGGGGACGCGCAATGACCGCCGAATTCATCCATTGGGGTCTGGCACTGGTTCCGGTTCTCGTGTTGCTCGCCTTGTTCACCTGGCTCGACGCGTACAAGCTGATGAACTTCAAGGAGATTTCAGTCCTGCTCATGCTTGGCGGGGTGGCCGCGGTCGTGTGCTACCCGATCAGCGGGCGCATGATCGATACCCTGCCGATCGGCTTCAATTTCTACAGCCGTTTCGTTGCGCCGTGGATCGAGGAGGGGGTCAAGGGGCTGGTCGTGGTCGCGCTCTTCCGCGCCAACCGCATCGGCTACAAGCTCGACGCGGTGATTTCCGGTTTCGCCATCGGCGCCGGCTTCTCGGTCATCGAGAACATCATCTATCTGATGCGCTTTCCCGACTACGGTGCGGGCACGTGGCTGGTCCGCGGGCTCGGCACCGCGGTGATGCACGGCACCACGCTCGCCTTGCTTGCCGCAAGCGCTCACGAATTCGCCGAGCGCGAGAACCGCGAGGCCGCGGGCGAGTTCAATTTCCGCTTGTGGTGGTTTGTCCCGGGTTACCTCGGTGCGGTCGCAATCCACATGCTGTTCAATCAGTTTCCAGACCGGCCGATGCTGGCAATGATGGGCGCGGTGCTGGTCGCTCCGGTGGTGATGATCGGGATCCTCAATTTCGGGACCTCCGAGGCCCAGGCGTGGCTGGCGACCGAATATGAGGCGCATAAAGCGGCGCTTGCGGCGCTTGACAAGGGCCGGTGGCCGGAGGGGGCGGCAAGCCCGAGGATCGCCGCGCTGGGCAAGCGAATGGGGCCTGAAGCGGCCGAGCGGATCCGCGCTTACTGGCGAACCCAGGCCTATCTCGTGGTCGAGGCCGAGGAAACGCTGATCGAGGAGGCCGGCGGCGATGCGGTGTTCGACCGTGCCAAGGTCGCCGCGGCCTTTGCCGAGCTCAACCGCCTTCGCGGTGAGATGGGCAAATCGGCCTTCGCCGCGCTGAAACCGCTGCTGCCGTTCAGCCGCAACGATTATTGGGAAGTGTCCGAACTGCGCCAGCGCCTCCAGAAAGAGCGCTGAGCCCACGCACGCGGCGTCTGTCCAAATCCACCAATTCGGCTATGCCACCTCGATGCGCGAGACCGACCCCACCGACACGCCGATTGAAATCGATCCGGCGCATTTTCGTTCGGTCCTTGGCCATTACCCGACCGGCGTGTGCGTCGTGTCCGGCTGGCGCGAGCCCGGGAGCGCGGCCGGCCTTGCGATCGGCACCTTTACCTCGGTGTCGCTCGATCCGCCATTGGTCGGTTTCTGCCCCGACAAAAGGTCGTCAAGCTGGCCGCTGATGCGCCGCTCCGGGCGCTTTTGCGTCAATGTCCTCGGCGCCGACCAGCATGCGCTGTCGCGCAAATTCGCCACCCGCGGCGTCGACAAATTTCACGGCGTGTCGCACAGCCTGTCGAAGCATGGGTTGCCCGTACTCGACGGAGTCGTCGCGGCGATCGAATGCGATATCGCCGCCGAACATGACGCCGGCGATCACCTGTTCGTCATCGGCCGGGTACTGTCGCTAGAGATTCTCCGGCCGGCCGCGCCGTTGCTCTATTTCAAGGGCAGCTACGGCACCTTTACCGCGCTCGATCACTGAAGTCGGAGGACCCCGGTCAGCCGGCGTTGTTGAATGCGTCCGAGACCTTTTTCAGGTTGATCGGCTTGCGCACCACGGGGATGTGCTCATTGCCCGCGAGCCGGATATCGTCGGCATAGCCGGTCATCAGTGCGAGCCGGGCATTGCCCGATAGTTTTTCAACCTGACGCAACGTTTCGAGCCCGTCGAGACCGGGCATGGCGAAATCGCTGAGCACGTAATCGTAGCGGTCGGGGGCCTTGCGAAAGGCATCGATTGCCGCCCGTCCGTTCGAGAATTCTTCGACGATCCCGCCGGCGTCGCGAAATTGCTCCGAGAGGACTACGCGGACCGAATCATCGTCATCGATGAGCATCAGCCGTTTGTCCGCGAGCCAGCCAAGCCGGTCGTCCTCGTCCTCCGCCGCCTCGGTCGCTGCGGCCTCGGTGGCGGGCAGGATAAGATCGACCGTGGTCCCCTCGCCCGGGATGCTGCGGATGTTGAGCTCCCCGCCGGACTGATGAACGAAGCCGGCGACCATCGATAGGCCAAGCCCGGTGCCTTTGCCGGTTTCCTTGGTGGTGAAGAACGGCTCGGTGACCTTGGCGAGAATATCTTCCGGGATGCCCGGTCCGCGATCGGCCACGCGAATGCGGATCGCGGGCTTGCCGACGGTGGTGCTGTCGGCAGCGTCGATTGAAACCGTGATTTCTCCGCCTTCGGGCATGGCGTCGCGGGCATTGATGATGAGGTTCATCAACGCCAGCTCAAGCTGGTTGCGGTCGACGAACAGGTTGAGCGCTCGCTTCGGGCATTGCCAGTCGACGGTGATGGTTCCGCCAAGAGTATGATCGACCAGACCGGCGACCGATTCGCACAGGCTTGCCGGGTCGACACTCGACGGTGTCAGGTCCTGTTGCCGGGCGAAGGCCATCATCCGCCGAACCAGCTCGGCGCCCTGTTCGGCGGCATATTTCATCTGGTCGACGACCCGCTCCTCACGATCGCCGAGCTTGAGCCTGCGCTGGAGGACATGAATGCCGCCGAGCACCGCGGCGAGCAAATTGTTGAAGTCGTGCGCGACTCCGCCGGTCAACTGGCCGAGCGCATCGAGCTTGCCGACATGGACCAGCTGCGCTTCGAGCAGGCGCCGTTCGCTGACGTCGGTCAGCGTGCCCGCAAATTCGCCCGCTTTGCCCCCGTCAAGCAACACCGCCTGATCGTGAAAATGCTTGTAGCTGCCGTCGGCGCACTGCCACCGATATTCGATCGAAAGGCCGCCTTTGCCGCTGCGCTCGGCAAGCGCGGCGAGGACCGTCTCGCGGTCTTCGGGATGGATCCGCTCCTGCCACAGCGCGGGTTCGGACTTGACCTGATCGAACGAAAATCCGGTCATTGCCTCCAAGTTTCCGCTGACGAATTCGGGTCGTCTCGGGCCCTTGCCGTCGCGCTCGGTATAAAGGACGATCGGCAGGGATTGGATGATCGCGGCCTGGCGCCGCTCGCTATCCTCGAGCTGCCGTTCGGCCTCGATCCGGCTCAATTGCTCCTGGTAATGCGCCTCGCGCAGCTGCTGCTCGGCAAGCGCCTGATCCTCGACCTGTCGGCGCATCCGGTAGAGGTCGACGAACACGCTGACCTTGGACTTGAGCACCAGCGGGTCGACCGGCTTGAACACATAATCGACCGCGCCCATCGCGTAGCCGCGCATCAGGTGTTCGGTTTCCTTGTTGACCGCCGACAGGAAGATGATCGGGATGCGCGCGGTCTGGGCACGATCGCGGATCAGGGCCGCGGTCTCGTAGCCGTCGAGCCCGGGCATGAACACGTCAAGCAGGATGACCGCGAATTCCTCGCGCAGCAAAAGACGGAGGGCATTGCGCCCGGACGAGGCGGTCACCACTTCGGCGACCGAATTCAGCACTTCCGACAGGGCCAGCAGGTTGCGCTCGTCGTCGTCGACCACCAGGATCCTGGCGGTGGCCGTCCCCTCATCGCTTGCCGCCGCGCGGTGTTTGGTCACGCCGCGACCGTAGGAGCCGAAGCGCGAGCCAAGTCACGGTTCGTCGCCGAACGGTCGATCCACACCCGCAGCAGCGCCAGCAGCATGTCGATGTCGACCGGCTTGGCGATATAGTCGCTGGCCCCCGCATCGAGGCACTTCTGGCGGTCGCCCTTCATCGCCTTGGCGGTGACCGCGACCAGCGGGATATTCGCCAGACTGGGATTGGAGCGGATCCGGCGCATGGTTTCATAGCCGTCCATGTCGGGCATCATGATATCGACCAGTGCGACATCCACCCCGGGATTCGAATCGAGAATCTCGATGCCTTCGGCGCCGCGCTCGGCGTGAAGCACCTCGGCTCCCTGCGCCTCGAGCACGCTGGTCAGCGAGTAGATGTTGCGGATGTCATCATCGATGATGAGGATGCGTCTGCCCCTCAGGCTCTTGGCCGGCCTGGCGGGGCCGATCGCCCGCGCGGCCTTGGGTGCCTTCTTGCGCGGCTTGACCCTGGCAATGGCGCCGAACAACTTGGCCAGACGCTCCCGATCGGCCGGCTTTTCGATTACTTCGGTCGCGCCCAGAGCGAGTGCGTCCCCGGCGCGGTCGCCACCTGAAATGACATGGACCGGGATCGACGCCGTCTCGGGCTCGTGGCGCAGCAGGTCGAGCAACACGAAGCCGTCGATGTCGCTGAGACCAAGGTCGAGCGTGATCGCCGCGGGCTGGAGCTTGCGCGCCAGTGCGGCAGTCCCCGATCCGGTCGGCGAAATCACGCCCTTCATCCCCGATTCGTGGGCGATGTCGAGCAGGATCCCGGCAAACGCAGGGTCGTCCTCGACGATCAGGACGAACGGGTCCTTGCCGAGATAGCCGCGATCGTCGGTCGGCTCGACCAGTGGCTGCGCAGCCACTGCTTCGCCCTCGTCGCCGTCGAGCGCGACAGGGTGCGACAGGGCCGGAGCGCTCGAGGCGTGGAGCGGGACATAAAGGGTGAAGGTCGAGCCTTCGCCGGGGGTCGAGCTAACCTGGAGCTCGCCGCCGAGCAGGCCGGCGATTTCGCGGCTGATCGACAGGCCGAGCCCGGTGCCGCCATATTTGCGGCTGGTCGT
>JARXKO010000225.1 GCA_030271595.1 Pseudomonadota bacterium
AGGATCACCGCACGGTCGAAGACCTGTTCGCGAGCTTCGAAAAGGCCAGCGGCGATGGCAAGAAGGAGCGCATCGCCCGTCAGATCTGCACCGAGCTGACGATCCACGCCCAGATCGAGGAAGAGATTTTCTACCCCGCCTGCGAAGGCAAGGTCGAGGAGGACCTGCTCAAGGAAGCCTATGTCGAGCATGACGGGGCCAAGGTGCTGATCGCGGCGATCGAAGCCGGCGGCCCCGACGATGACTTCTACGACGCCAAGGTAACGGTGCTGCAGGAGCAGATCGAACACCACGTCGAGGAAGAGGAAAAGCGCATGGAGGGCCTTTTCGCTCAGGCGCGCAAGGCCGGAGTCGACATGGACGAACTTGGCGCCAAGCTCGCCGCGCGCAAGGAAGAATTGAAGGCCAAGATCGAGCAATCAGGGCTTCAGGCGCCCGAACTCACCACGATGTAATCGTTGGGACCCTAGCTCGCCGGAATTTTGAGCTTGGCGACAACCGCTCCGAAGCGCGCATCCTTGCGGAGCGGATCGATGTACGGGTCGGTCTTGATCCGCGCCAATCCCGGATCCCGTTCTCCCCACGCCGCTTGCAGGAAGGCGATTCCGCGATCGATTTCGCCGCCTTGCGCCGCGATTTGGGCATATTGAAAATTGGCGCCGCTGCCGTAGCGCGCCTGTAGCGTGCCAAAGCGCGCAGCGGCGGTTGCGCGATCCCCGACGCGCAGGGCAATCGCCGCCTCTCCCACCCAGCGATGAAGATCGTCGGACGGAAGCAGGGCGAATTGTCGAGCCGCATCGGCGGTTCGGCCCGCAAATAGCAATGCAATGGCGTAATTGTTGCGGGTGCCGACCGCCTTGGGTTCGATTGCAAGCGCCTGTTCGTACTGGGTGATCGCTTCCGCATAGCGGCGATCGGTAAGGAACAGATATGCCCGGGCCGCAATCAACACCGGATTCAGCGGGTCGTCGGCCGCCGCCGCGCGCCACACGCCCAGCGCCCGCTGACCCTGCCCGGCGTCGGCCAGGTTGATTGCGTGGCCCCTCACGGCGCCCGCCGGGCACCCTGGCAGGGCAACGGCGCGCGCGCCCTCGACCAGCGCGCCGCCCATGTCGCACTGGTTGCGCAGCACTCCGGACAGCGCCGAATGGGATTGGGCCAGTTTGGGATCGAGCAAAATCGCGTGCCGTGCCACCGCCGCCGCCTCGGCCAGGCCGGCGCGGGATTGCGCGGCAGTGTTGGCAAAGGTGGCATTCCACGACGTCATCATGACTGCCTTGACCGCATAAGCGAGCGCATAATCGGGATCGAGCGCGATCGCTGCGTCGGCCAGCGCAATGCCCTGGCGATAGCCGGCCTCGTCGCCATAGGCGCCGGCCTGCGCTTGGAGGATCAGGTCTTGAGCGCGGGCATTATTCGTGCCGCCGACTTCGAGCGCGGCGCGGTCCGATGCGCCGAACTGACCGCGCAATTGCTGCGCCACATTTTCAGCGATGCTCGACTGCACCGCAAGCACGTCGCCCGGCGGCCGGTCGAAGGTTTGCGACCAGCGTTCCAGGCCGCTGCTGCCATCGACCAATTGGGCGCTGACGCGGATCATCGTCGGCGAACGGCGCACACTGCCGGTCAGGATGGTGGCGACCCCGAGCTTGGTCGCTGCAGCCGTGGCGTCCGCATCACGAAGCATTTCCGAGGACGTGCGCGCCATCACATGCAGTCCCGGAATGCGTGCCAGAGCGCTGCGGACTTCTTCGGCCAAGCCGTCCGAGAAATAGGCTTGGCTGGCATCGCCGCTCAAATTGGCGAAGGGGAGCACCGCGATGCTCGCAGCCTGGGTCGGCGATCCGTGGAGCAAATACCAGCCGCCGGCCCCGACCACAGCGAGCGCTGCAACCCCGCCGCCGGCGAGAACAGTGCGGCGATCAACCCGTCCAGCGCGAGCCACCGGTGTCGCCACCGCCCCGCTGCTCAAGCCAAGCCGAGACCGGACCGCGGCGCGCACCGCTTGCCAGCGCGGATCGGCGAGATCGCCCTTCCAGCCGGCGAGCGGCAGGCATTGCGTCTCGCCAAAGCCCAACGGCGGATCGACCTTGTCGATCGTGACCGGCAAATAGACGTGGCGCTTGACCGCCCGGCCGGCCTCGTCGCGGACAAAGCGGCCTTCGCTGGCAACCGAGCGCTTGCTCCACGCCACGATCACGCAGCGCGCTTCACCGAGCTGCCGGGCGATACTGTCGCGCCATTCATCGCCGCCGCCAAGATGCGCGTCCCACCACACCGACAGGCCGTCAGCCTCAAGCGCAGCGACCAGCGGGCGCAGGCGTTCTCGATCCTCGGCCTTGTACGAAACGAATACGTCCGACATCGCGCGTCCCCCGGAGCCGAAGCATAAGCGCCATGAAGCGCGATTGGAACCGGGCTTGGCGGTCGACTGGCTAAGCGACGATGGGTGCCTTCACTCCGCGGCGCTTGGGCAGGTTAA
Organism: Pseudomonadota bacterium; assembly: GCA_030271595.1. Lineage (GTDB taxonomy): Bacteria > Pseudomonadota > Alphaproteobacteria > Sphingomonadales > Sphingomonadaceae > Sphingomicrobium. The sequence goes on from JARXKO010000225.1 coordinate 2,483, forward strand.
GCGTCACTCGGCGCTCGTCCGCCTGGGGCTCGTCGAACCGCCGCCAGCCGTCCCGGCCGAGCCGTTCCAGCGGCCTGAAGCTGGTCTTGTACTGCATCCGCTGCGAGCCTTCGACCCAATAGCCGAGATAGACGTAGGGCAGTCCGGCGCGGGCGGCACGGACGATATGGTCGAGGATGATGTAGGTGCCGAGCCCCTTGCGCGCGCCTGGGCCGACATCGAAGAAGCTGTAGATCAT
>JARXKO010000226.1 GCA_030271595.1 Pseudomonadota bacterium
ATCAGGGTGTTGAGCAGCGGGAAGCCCCACGGGTTGAGCACTTCGATGCCCTTGGGCGGCCAATGCCCGCCGATCGCGGCAGCGGGGAACAAAGACGAATCGAAAAAAGCCCAGAACCAGGCGAGGAAGAACATGACTTCCGAGGCAATGAACAGGATCATCCCGTAGCGCAGGTGAAGCTGAACCACCGGTGTGTGATAGCCGGTGTGCGCCTCGCGCACGGTGTTGCCCCACCACATGTACATCGTCGCCAGCACGCCGGCGAAGCCGAGGCCGGCAACGAACGGTCCGTAGGCGTTGCTGTGGAACCACATGACCAGGCCGCCGAACAACAGGCCCGCCGCGGTGGCGCCGATGATTGGCATCGGATCGGGGTCGACCAGGTGATAATCGTGATGCTTTGTCGCGGCCATGCTCGAAGCTTTCCTCTAAGTCCTGAAGGGCGCTCTAGCGGCCCCGCGCGCCACTTTCCACTGGGTAAAATGTGTAGCTCAAGGTAATTTCGGTGATCGCCTTGGCGTCGGGGTCATCCATCATCTTGGGGTCGACGAAAAACACCACCGGCATGTCGACCTTTTGATGCGGCGCAAGGGTCTGCTGGGTGAAGCAAAAGCAGGCAATCTTGTCGAAATACTTGCCGGCCTGGTCGGGCGAAACGTTGAACACCGCCTGGCCGGTGGTGGTCCGGTCACTCAAATTCTCGGCGCGGTAGTGGATCTGGGTGCGCGCGCCCGGAGCAACGCGGACGATGCCCTGGACCGGCTCGAACTTCCACGGCAGCCCGGGATGGACATTGGCATCGAAGCGCACCGCGACCTGCCCCGCGACCGCGCCCGGTGCAGCCTCGGCGCGGCGCGTCGTGCCGCCAAGGCCGGTCGCTTCACAGAACATCCGGTAGAGTGGCACCGAAGCGAAGGCGAGCGCGAGCATCGCCGCGACGATCCCGGCCATCACCAGCGCGGTGCGGCCGTTGCGTTGCGCGACTGCACTCACCAGTTCTGCGCCGTCTTGGCGATGGTGATGAAGAACATCAAAATAACGAACGCGCCAAGCAGCCAGGCCGTGATCCGCGCCCGGCTGCGCTGGCGCTTGCGGATGATCTCGGCTTCCGCTTGCGGTTCCTCACCGACGATTTTTGTCATGCAACCAGCCAGCGATCGGCGACGAGCGCGGTGAACAACGCGAACAGATAGATGATCGAGAATGCGAACAGCCGCTTTTCGGGCGCCATTCCCGCGGGTTCGGTCGCCCCGTTGGTGATGACCGGGACGGTCAGCCCGACGAACGCCAGGCTGAGCGCAAGTGCCGCGAGTCCATAGAGCGCGCCGGTCAGGCCAAGCGGCCACGGCGCGACCGCGGCTGCGGCCATCGGCAGGCTGTAGAGGACAATGTGTCGGCGGGTGCTGGCCGGCCCGGCAATCACTGGCAGCATCGGGATCCCGGCATTGGCGTAATCGGAGCGGATGAACAGGCTCAACGCCCAGAAATGCGGCGGAGTCCACAGGAAGATGATCGCGAACAGCAGCAGCGGCAGAGGCGCGACATGGCCGGTCGCGGCGACCCAGCCGATCAGCGGCGGGAATGATCCAGCGGCGCCACCGATGACGATGTTCTGCGCTGTACGGGGCTTGAGCCACATCGTGTAGACGATGATGTAGAACAGGATCGACGCGGCGAGCAGCGCGGCCGCCAGCCAATTGGCCGCGAGACCCATCAGAAGCACCGAGAATACGCCCAGGCCAACCCCGAAATGGAGCGCTGCCTGGCGGTCCATCCGGCCATCGGGCAGCGGCCGCTTGGCGGTGCGCCGCATCTTGCCGTCGATGTCGGCTTCATACCATTGGTTGAGCGCGCCGCAGGCACCGGCGCCGAGCGCGATGCACAGGATCGCGGTGAAGCCGATCACGAAGGGCGGCATGACCGGCGCGGCGAGCAACCCGCACAAAGCGGTGAACACCACGAGGCTCATCACCCGCGGCTTGGTCAGCGCGAGGATGTCGCGCCAGTCGGCGGGAAGCACGTTGGGGGCGGAAAGCTGCAATGCGGGCATGGCGCCGCCTATAAGGCGCCGGGAACCCAAGGGAAAGACGTGAAGCGACTGTTCATTGTGGCTGTGCTAGCCACGCGGCATGATTCGAACCCTCATGATTGCCGCATCAATCGCGGCTGCGGCATCGCCCGTTTTCGCCCAGGCCGCGCAGCCTGCCGCCCCCGCAAACCCGGCCCAGGAACAGCTGGTTCCGGTCGCCGTGGATACCAGCGTTGGGCGCATCGTCATCGCGCTCGATATCGGCCGGGCACCGGTCACCTCAAAGAACTTCCTCCATTATGTCGACACCCACCGGTTCGACGGCCAGAGCTTCTACCGGGCGATGAAAATGGGCTCCGGCGGGCTGATCCAGGGCGGGATCCGCAGCGACATCCGGCTGCTCTACCCGCCGATCGCGCACGAGCCGACCAACAAGACCGGGATCAAGAACAGCGCCGGCGCGATCTCCATGGCGCGGCTCGAGCCCGGCTCGGCGCGGGCGGATTTCTTCATTCTGCTCGACGATACGCCGGGCTTCGATGCCGGCGCCCCGGGCGGCGACGCCGACGGCTTTGCCGCGTTCGGCCACGTCACCGAGGGCATGGACGTGGTCAGGAAAATCTTCGCCTCGCCGGTCTCGGCGACCAAGGGCGAAGGGATCATGAAGGGCCAGATGCTCGATCC